>JAKAMA010000218.1 GCA_021813085.1 Chloroflexota bacterium
GTCCACCTCGTCCGGGCTCTCGTATTCCATCTCCTGCCCGGATGGCATCGGCGCTGGCGCGTCGTCGTCGGAGGCGCCCGGCGGCGACATCATGAGCTGCATCGTCTCCTCGTTCATCGCCTCCCAGTCGAGCTGCTCGAGGTCCTCGGGCGCGATGTTGGGCACCTTGCTCACGATGTCGTACAGCGTCAGCGTCGCCTCGGCGGCATCCTCGACGCAGGCGCCCTTCTCGCGCGTCGCGTACAGCGCCTGGAGCGCCTGCCGCAGCACCGGCTGCAGCGGCACGGGCCAGACCATCGTCTGCGCGCCGTCGAGGCTCGCGCGTACCAGGTTCTCGACGAGCGCCTGCCGCAGCGGCAGCTCGCTCGGCGGCCGGCGCGATTCGAGCTCGTTCTCCTGCGTGCGCGTCCACGCGCGGCGGATGCCGCCGTACTCGCGCCGAACCAGCGTGTCGATGCGCGTATCCTCGGCGACGGCGAAGAGGTCGGAGGCGAGCTGGCGGTCGTCGAACAGGTCGAAGAAGCGCTCCATGTCGGTCATCGGCCCGCTCGCCCGCGACGCGTGCCGGCCCTCGGCGCGCCGCTGCTCCTCGCGCGCGATGCGGCGCGTCGGGAGCACGGTGCCGGCGCGGCCGAAGCGGAAGAGGAAGCTCGCGAACTCCAGGTGCGCCGCCTGATGCGTCGCAAAGACCTTGTACACCGAGAAGTTCTGGTCGCGGTCGATGAACTCCTCGACAAACTCCGGCAGATACACCGTCGTCCCCTCGGTGCTCGGGCGGTCCTCGCTCACCCAGCCGATGCCCTTCTCCGCGAGGTAGGAGACGGGATGGATGGACACGTTGGCGCCGGTGAGCGCCTTGCAGTACAGGCGTAGCACTTCGCCGACGCGCGTCAGGTCGACGCGCGACGACAACTGCTCCAGCACCTCCTCGCCCTTGCCGGACTCGAGGCGGAAGTACGCCTCGCCACCCTCCACGCTCTGCTCGAGGATGCGGTGCCCCGCCGCGTGCCAGTCCGCCAGCTCCGCGATGCGGATGCGCTTCAGCACGTCCGGCGACGACTTCAGGAACTCCATCGCCGCCGTTGGCGAGGCCGCCGCAAGCTCCTCCGCCAGCGACAGCAGGTCGTGGTGGCTCGCGGGCGGCACCGATGCCAGCGCCACCGCGCCCTCGGCGAAGAGCCCGTAGGCGTGCCGCCCGCTGCGCCGCGCCACCGACGCCGCGAGCGCGAGGAAGCGCCCCCGTGCCGACGTCTCGATCGGTGCCAGCAGGTTCGGTGCCCGCTCGAAGCAGATGCGCACGTCCGCCCACGAAGCCTCGCCGACGGCCGCCGCCAGCGTCAGAAACGGCGCCCGGTCGGACTTCGCCAGCGACTCGAAGAGGTGTGGCGCCGCGTCGAGGCACGCCGACGCCAGCTCGTACGAGCGTTCAGCGACGGACTCGACGAGCGCGACGAGCCGCGCCAGGTCACCCAGCGTCAGCGAGGGCAGCAGGCGCGGCCCCGCGCTGAAGTACACCGTGGCCAGCGAGATCGATTTCCAGTGCCCCTTGTACAGCCGCTGCCCCAGCGACGCCCACTCGGTCATCCTGTGCTCGTCGAGGAATGGCACAGCCGCCGGGCTGGCGCGGAAGAAGGCGCCTGCCACCACCGAGGAGTACTCGGCGAGGTCGCGGCCCGCGTGCGCCCAGCGCCGGAACGCCGGCGTCGGCATCAGCCGCATCACCTCGCCGGAGACGCGGAAGTAGTCGACCGCGGCCTCCCACGACCGCAGCGAGTGCGTCGCCAGCGCGACGCCCTCCTCGGCCCAGGCGCGGAAGTCGGCCGCCGAGAGGGACGGTTTCAGTTCGCCCGCCGCCGTCGCAAACTCTGCCGCGAGCTGCGGCGAGTGCACGGCCAGCTTCCGCTCAACGTCGGCAAGGAACTGCTCGTCGGTCACGGTTGAGTATATCGGTGGGCTACCGCTGAGACGACCCTTGAGGGTCGACGAACGCGTCGAGGATGAGGACGCCGTTTCGCAGATCTGCGGTGCTACCGCGCGCCTGCCCCGCCGCCGTGCGCGACCAGCGCGTCTACCAGCCCGTCGATGGTGTAGGTCTCCGCTGTGACTGCGACATCGAGCCCGGCGTCGCGCACGGCCTCCGCCGTCACGGGCCCGATCGCCGCGATCAGCACGCGGCGCAGCGGCGTCGCGTCGCCGCCGAGCATCTCGACGAGGTTGCGCACGGACGACGAGCTGGCAAACGTCGCGATGTCGATCTCACCCGCGCGCAAGCGGCGCAGCCCTTCGGCGTCCGGATCGCGCGGTACCGCCGAGATGTACAGCGTCAGCTCCTCGACCCGCGCACCCATCGCCGCAAGGCCGTCGGTGAGCGCCTCCCGCGCGCCCTCGGCGCGAGGCAGCAACACGCGTTGGCCGCGCAAGACGCGAGCGCCGAACGCGTCGAGCAGCCCTTCGGCGACGAACCGCTCGGGCACGAGGTCGGCGCGCAGGCCGACGTGCGCCAGCGCCTCCGCCGTCCCCGGGCCGATGGCGGCGAGCTGTGTGTGGCCGAACGCGCGTGCGTCCAACCCGGCATCGCGCAGGTGCGCCAGGAAGATCCCGACCGCGTTCGCGCTCGTGAACACGCACCAGCCGTACGCCGATGTCTTCAGCCCGTCGATCGCCGCGGCAAGCCTGGCCGGATCCGCGTTCGGGAGGATCTCAATAGCCGGCAGCTCGACCGGCTCGGCACCCCGCGCGGCCAGCGCGCGTGACAGGTCGCTCGCCTGCTGCCGCGTGCGCGTGACGAGCACGCGCTTGCCAAAGAGCGGCCGCGCGTCGAACCAGCGCAGGCGCTCGCGCAGCCGCACGACCTCGCCGACGACCGTCACCGCCGGCGGCGCGATGCCCGCGTCGCGTACGGCGGCGTCGATCGTCGCCAGCGTGGCCGTCGCCGTGCGCTGGCGCGCCAGCGTCCCCCACTCGATGACCGCCGCGGGCGTCGTTGGCGCCCGCCCGTTGTCGATCAGGCGCCGCGCGATCTCGGCGAGACGCCCGGTGCCCATCAGGAAGACGAGCGTGTCGGCGCCGGTGGCGAGCTTCGCCCAATCGATGCTGGTGTCGTCCTTCGCCGGATCCTCGTGGCCGGTGACGATGGCGAACGACGACGCGAGCGTGCGGTGCGTCACGGGGATGCCGGCGTAAGCCGGCGCCGCGACCGCCGACGTCACGCCGGGCAGGACCTCGAACGGCAGGCCTTCGGCCACGAGGGCTTCGGCTTCTTCGCCGCCGCGTCCGAAGACGAACGGGTCGCCGCCCTTGAGCCGTACGACGCGCCTTCCCGCGCGTGCCTGCTCGACGAGCAGGGCGTTGATCGCGTCCTGCGACATCGTGTGCCGTTCCGGCGTCTTGCCGACGTCGATCAGCTCCGCCCCGGGGCGCGCCAAGGCCAGCAACCGCGGGTTGGCGAGCCGGTCATACACGACGACCTCGGCCTCGGCGAGGCGGGCCGCGCCGCCGACCGTGATCAGGTCGGGGTCGCCGGGCCCCGCGCCTACAAGGGATACGAAGCCGGCACGCGTGGTGTCGCTCACAGCGCGTCCACGAACGTCGCCGCACCCTGCGCGAGCAGGTCGTCGGCCAGTTGCGTGCCGAGCGCGTCCGCGTCGCCGATGTGCCCGCGTCGCTCGCCGTGGAAGGCGCCCCCACCCTCCGGATGTACATCATCGGCCGCAATCATGCCGCGAAGGCGCAGCGCGCCGTTTTCGATGCAGGCGTACGCGCCGATCGGCAAACGGCAGCCGCCGCCAAGCCGCCGCAGGAACGCGCGCTCCGCCTCCACCGCCGCGCGTGCGGCCGCATCTTCGATCGTCCGCACGAGGGCGAGGGCCTCGCTGTCGCCGGCCCTGACCTCGACGGCGATCGCCCCCTGGCCGACGGCTGGCAGCATCTCCTCGATGCTGAACACCTGCGCGGCCTTCCCCACCATGCCAAGCCGCGCGAGCCCGGCCATCGCCAGCACGGCGCCGTCGTATGCGCCCTCCTCTACCTTGTGGATGCGCGTCTCGACGTTGCCGCGAATCTCTGCCGGCTCGACGTCCGCACGCATCCGGAGCAGTTGCACCGCGCGCCGCGGGGCGCCGGTGCCGATGCGCGCCCCGGACCGCAGCGCGCCGAGCGGCCGCCCGTCGCGCGTGATCAGTGCGTCGCGCACGTCCTCACGCGGCGGTACGGCGCCGATCGTCAGCCCGCCGGCAAGCTCCGTCGGCAGGTCCTTCAGGCTGTGCACCGCGATGTCCACCTCGCCCGCGGCCAGCGCACCTTCAATCGCCTTGGTGAAGACGCCGAGGCCGCCAATCGTGCGCAATGGCCCGCCCGACCGGTCGCCCTCGGTGTGGACCTCGCGCACCTCCAGGGGGACGCCGGGTGCGGACGCGCGCAACGCATCGCTCACCAGCTCGACCTGTCGCAGGGCGAGCCGGCTGGCGCGTGTGCCGATGACGAACGTGCGGTTCATGTGGCCGTCGCCAGGAGACTACGGGTTCGGGGGAGGATGCACCAGTGCCATACGGGCGGCCAGACTCCGGGCCGCGTCACCGCCGGACGCTCACGGGGCCGGCGGGCGGTCATCGTCGGCCTGGGCGCCAAGGTCGAACAGGGCCCGCACCGGCTCGACATACCGCTCGCCCTCGCCGGGCGTCTTCAGGCGGGCGATCGGCGCGTGCAGCAGCTTCTTGACGATCGCCGAGGTCATCGCCTCGACGCGGCGGCGGTCGGCAGCACTGATCTTCATCCTGGGCAGCGTGCGCTCGATCTCTGCGAGGCGCACGGCTTCGGCCCGTGCGCGCAGCGAGGACACGGTGGGTACGACCTCCAGCAAGCGCAGCCAGTCGCTGTACCTGCTGACTTCTTCCTCGACGATCGCCTCGACGCGCGACAGCTCCCTGCGCCGC
>JAKAMA010000219.1 GCA_021813085.1 Chloroflexota bacterium
TTGCACATGCTGGCCCAGCGCGCGGCGTGGGGGTCGCCGCGCTCGATGTGCTCCGCCGCGGCCCACAGGAGCTGGCGTGCGGCCTCAGTGCGCGTGGCCATGTCGGCCAGCATCGCGCCGATCATCTGGTGCGCGCCGATTGGCTTGCCGAACTGCTTGCGCTCACTGGCGTACTTGACCGCGATGTCCGTCGCGCCCTGGGCGATCCCGACCGCCTGCGCACCGATGCCCGGCCGGCTGCGTTCGAACGTCTTCATCGCCAGGCCCCAGCCGTCGCCGACCTCACCCACGCGGTTCGCGTCACTCACCCGGGCGTTCTGGAAGGCGAGCTCGGCCGTGGTCGAGCCGCGGATGCCCATCTTGTGCTCGACTCTTGGGCTGGTGAAGCCCGGCGTGCCCTTCTCAACGTAGAAGCAGGTCATATGGCGGTGCGCCTTGACCGCTTCTGGCGCCGTGTCTGTGACCGCGAACACGGCCACGACATCGGCCACGTCGCCCTGGCTGATGAAGCGCTTCTCGCCGTTGAGGATCCAGTCCTCGCCGTCGCGCTTGGCATTGGTGCGCGCGTTGGCCGCGTCGGAGCCGGCGCCGGCTTCGGTCAGTGCAAAGGCGCTGAGGATCTTGCCGGCCGCGAGGTCGGGGACCCAGCGCTGCTTCTGCTCTTCCGTGCCGCCATGGAGCAGCGGTAGCGAGCCCAGCTCCTGCACGGCGGGGATCAGGCCGCAGCTGGCATCGACGCGGCTGATCTCCTCGATCACGACGAGGATGGAAACCATGTCGCCGCCCAGGCCGCCGAACTCGACCGGGAACGGCAGCGCCATGATGTCGTGCTGGGCGAGCAAGTCGACGATATCGCGCGGGAACTCGCCGCTCGCGTCGATTGCGGCGGCGCGCGGCGCGATCTTGTCCTGCGCGAGCTCGCGCACGGCGTCGCGCAACGCCTGCTGCTCTTCGTTGAGAACGGTCATCAGCCCGATGCTACCGACTCGCCAGAAAGAGGGTCATGTGCCGAGCCGACTAAATATGTGCCGAGCCGATTAGACATGTCTGTACCCGCATATTTAGTCGTGTCGGCGCATATCCAGTCGTGTCGGCACATACGACCACCGGGACAGACGCGAGCCGACGCTTCCTAGAATTCACCGGATGGCTGAGTGGCAGTTCGATATGCGGCGACAGCCGACGGTGCCGCCGCTCGCCTGGGTCGCCGCCGTGCGGCCGCGAAGGGTGACGGTCGACTGCGGCGAGTCGGTGCGGACCTTTGACGGTGGCCTGGTCGAAGGCACCTGGGTCGGATCGGCCGACCCGGCGCAGTTGCCGGAGTCGACCACCGTGTTCGGGTCGGGCATGGTCGTGCGCGACGGCAACCTCTTCGCGGTGCCACCGACGCACCACCTCGAATGCATCTACTACGCTCGGACCAGCGAGGCGGTGGCGGTCTCCAACTCGCTCGTCGGACTCCTCGCCGCGACCGGGCTCGAGCTTGACCCGGCCGTCAACTACCCAGGCCGATTCCTCGAATCAGTCCGGTCGGTCTGGATGATCGATGAGCCGCGCGACGGACGGCTGCGGCTGCGCCACCAGCGCTTCGAGATCCCGACGACGACGGTGCCGATCACCGGCTGGTTCGTCGAGAACCTGCTCATCACGCCCGACCTCACGGTGGAGGCATCGCGGCGGCCGCGCGAGGCGCCGTTTGCCTCGTTCGCCGACTACAAGGCGCGGATCACGGCGGCGACGGCCTCGCTGATCGCCAATGGCGCGCCGTACAAGCCGGTTGTTGCTCTCTCGGCGGGATACGACAGCACGGCCGTCGCCGCCGTGGTGGCCGCCGCCGCGCCGGGCCAGGTGAGCGCCGTCGGCTTTGCCACCGCACGGCCGCCGCGCGGATCAACCCAGGAAGGCGATGACAGCGGCGCGGCGGCGGCGGCGGTGCTGGGCATGCCGTTCACCACCTACGAGCGCGGCGCGTACAAGTCGCGCGACGACCTTGCAGAGGCCGAGCTGCTCGCGTCGGGCATGGCCGGCGAGGACACCGTGCTGCTCAGCCTTGAACCTGCGCTGGAACGCGCCATGCTGATCAACGGTTACTGGGGCGGGCCGGAGTTCGCCTTCAGCACACGTGACGCGTACCAGAAGGTGGCGCCTATCACCACGTCGGGCGCGGGCATCACCGAGTACCGGTTGCGGGCGGACTTCGCGTGGGTGCCGCTGCCCTTGTTCGGGGCGATCCGCACGCTGGACGCGCCGAACCTGCTGGATCGGAGCGAGATGGATCCATTCCGGGTCGGTGGTCATTACGACCGACCAATCCCGCGCCGCCTGATCGAAGAAGCGGGCATCAAGCGCGGCACGTTCGCGCAGGCGAAGCGCGCAGCGACGGCCCTGCCGCCGCGCGACGGATTCACGGTGTTCAGCCCGGCTACCCGGCAGTCGATCGAGCGTTTCGTCGCGGGCCAGCAAGGAAAGGTGGCGTGGCGACGACGGCGGCCGTTCTCCCCGGTCGAGCGTGCGATTGTCAGGACGGGCCGGCGCCTGCGTCTCCAGAGATTGACCGGGGCGTTGGAGCGGCGTCAGACGGCCTTGACGCACTTCGAGCCGCGTCTGGGCAACGTGCTCCTGCGCTGGGCGGTGAGCGTCGTTTCCCAGCGTTACGCGGCGGTCAGGACGCTACTGGACGACCGGTAGCGATCGCCCGTTGGCGCCGGGTGCCGGCAGGCCGGCGGCGAAGATCTCGGCGATGTCCTGGACCGCGACACCCTCGCCGCGCGCGCCAGAATCGGCCACGCCGTCGCGCATCATCACCAGGCAGAATGGACACGCGGTGGCCACGGCATCAGCGCCGGTGGCGAGCGCCTGGTTGGTTCGTTCCGCGTTGATGCGCGAGCCGCGCTTCTCTTCCATCCACATGCGGCCGCCACCGGCGCCGCAGCAGAAGGTTTGCTTGCCGTTCTTGTCCATCTCGCGCAGCTCGAGGCCGGGGACCGCCTTGAGAACCTCGCGCGTCTCGCCGATGACGCCGTTATAGCGCGTGAGGTAGCACGAGTCATGGAGCGTGACGGAACCCTCGCGCCGCGCGTCGACGCGGAGCCGCCCCACCTCTACCAGCCGCGCCAGGTATTGGGAGTGGTGCACAACGTCGTAGTGGCCGCCCAGCTGGCCGTACTCGTTGCCGAGCGAGTTGAAGCAGTGCGGGCACGCGGTGATGAGCTGCTTGGGCTTGTAGCGGTTGAGCGTCTCGACGTTGGCCATGGCGAGCATCTGGAAAACGTAGTCGTTGCCCATGCGGCGCGCCGGGTCGCCCGTGCACGACTCTTCCTGACCGAGCACCGCGTACTTCACTCCGGCGGCGTTCAGACAGGACACGACCGCGCGGGCGACCCGGCGGTTGCGATCGTCGAATGACGCGGCACAGCCCACCCAGTACAGGCATTCAAGGTCTGCGACAGCATCCGGTCCGCCGGTTTCGACCACCGACGCGGCAGTCGGTACCTCGAACGGCAGCCCTTTCGCCCAGTCGAGCCGGGTGCTTTGGGGCTGGCCCCAAATGTTCGAGTAGCGCTCGAGATTGTTGAACGAAGCGGTCAGCTCCTCGGGGAAGCGCGCGTCCTCCAGCACCAGCGAGCGGCGCAGGCCGACGATCTTGTCGACGTGCTCGATCAGCACCGGGCACGCTTCCACGCAGGCGCCACAGGTGACGCAATCCCACACCGCGTCATACGGGATGGCGGTGTCGACGATGGGCTTGTCCGTGCCATGGATAGCGGTGCCGCCGCCCGGCTTGATCCACGGGATGAGCGGCACGCCGGCTTCCGCCTCGACGGACATCTCGCGGATGCCCATGATCAGCGTCTTGGGGTTGAGCGGCTTGCCTGTTGCCCATGCCGGGCATGCCTCCTGGCAGCGTCCGCACTCGGTGCAGGTGAAGCCATCGAGCAGGTCCTTCCACGACAGGTCGGCGACTGTCTTGACGCCGAATCGGGCGTCCGCGGCTTCCAAATCGATCTGCGGCAGCTCGCCGCGCGGCTGCATTTTGCGCAGCGCGGCATTGAAGAACGCGGTGACGATGTGGAGGTGCTTGGAATGGGGCAGGTAGACCAGGAAGAACGACACCAGCGCGACGTTCGCCCAGAAGAAGAGCGCGTACCAGGTGCCCAGGACCTGCGCGGGCAGCACGCCTTTGAGAACGTACGACAGCGGCAGCGCCATGACCGCCCAGCCCGCGTCCGGGTCGCCGTACGCGGCAATCCGGAAGCCCTCGGCGAACCACTCGCTGAGCACCACCCCGCCGATAAGGAACAGGATCACCAGCGCGTCGCGCGATAGCGTCGTCCGGCGGGGATAGCGCCAGACGAGCCGACGGAACAGGGCATAGCCGACCATCACCAGGACACCCAGCACGAACATGTTCTGGCTGAGCATCAGCAGCCGCCACAGCCAGCCGTCGAGCAGCGGCCGGACGATGTGTTCGATCAGGCCAAAGGTGACGCGGTCGGCCGTGCCCACGGTCAGGATCACGAAGCCCCAGAAGATCGTGGCGTGCATCAATCCCGCGTCCAGATCGCGGAACATCCGCACCTGCAGGATCGTGTACTTGAACATCGACGTGAACCAGCCCGGCCGATCGCCAACAGGCGCCGGCTGCGCCACCGCGAAGACGCGCAGGTGGCGCGCCATGAGGAGCACGAAACCGATCACGGCGAGCACGAACAGCGCGGGCGCGAGCGGGTAGAGCGGGATCCGGTCGACGACGCTCATTCCTGTGCCTTCGCGTGCTGCGTGTGGCCGCCGAGCGTCTCGAGCGCGTGGTCGAGCAGCGGCTCGATCGCCGTCAGCGAGTCGAGTGCGCCGCCGCGGCTCCCGGGCACCGCGATGACCAGGGTCGAGGCAAGCACGCCGGCCATGCTGCGCGACA
>JAKAMA010000220.1 GCA_021813085.1 Chloroflexota bacterium
ATGAACAAGCGCGGGCGGACGCGCATGAGCGTCGCGATCTGCTACCTGGAGCCGGCGCGTCACCGCCTCAACCTGACGGTGCGCGGCGACTGCCTGGTGCGCCGCATCCTGACGGATGGGGCGCGGGCGACCGGCGTCGAGGTGGAGTCGGGCGGCAGCATGCAGACCGTCGAGGGCGCGCGCATCGTCCTCTCCTCGGGGGCGATCGCTTCGCCCGCGATCCTCATGCGGTCGGGCATCGGGCCCGCGGCGCATCTGCGCGAGCTGGGCATCGACATCGTCGAGGACCTGCCGGGCGTCGGCGCGCAGCTCGACGACCACCCGATGCTCGGCGTGGTGTACGCGGCGAAGGACGGCTACCTGAGCGGCGACGACCCGATCGTGCAGGTGACGTATCGCTACACGTCGACGGGCGGCACCGAGCGCAACGACATGCAGTTGATGCCGGTCTCGCAGTTCGCGACGCGGAGCGGCCAGTACGTGTACTCAATCGGGTCGGTGATCTACCGGCAGAAGTCGATGGGGCGCCTGACGCTGACGTCGGCCGACCCGCACGTGCCGCCGCGCATCGAGAACCGGTTCTGCGAGGAACCCGAGGACGTACGGCGGCTCGTCGAGGGCATGCGGATGGCGCTGGCCGTCGGCGAGCACGCGGAGTTCGCGCACCTGATGGACGGCGTGAAGGCGCCGCCGGTGGCAGCGTTCGAGGACGACGAGGCGCTCGGACACTGGTGCAAGATGGTGGCGTCGAGCGGGTTCCATCCGAGCTGCACGGCGAAGATGGCGCCGGCCAGCGACCCGCTGGGCGTGGTCGACCAGCACCTGCGGCTGCGCGGCTTCGACAACCTGTACGTCGCGGACGCCTCGGTGATGCCGAAGTGCCCGCGCGCGAACATCCACCTGACCTCGGTGATGATCGGCGAGCGTGCGGGCGAGTGGTTGCGCGAAGGGGCGATCTGATCCGCGGACAACGACCGGTCAGCGGGCGGCCGCTGGAAGGTAGAGGGTGGACGGTGGAGGGCGCGATTCTGGGCGAGGTGCTGTGAGAGCGGATCTGAAGCTCCGCGGCCACGCTGTCCGTCCGCCTGCTAGCTGACGTCGCGGTTGCCGTAATAGGGCATGTTGACGGTACCGGGCTTCTCGCCGGCATCCTCGCTGGCGCGGGAGACCATGGCCAGCGTGATCGGCGCGATGACGTCGGGGTCGGTGAGCACGTTGACGCACGCCGGGAGGCCGGAGGCGAACGCGCGCGCAAGCGCGGGGACGATATCTTCGGGCCGCTCGACGTGCTCGGCGTGGCAGCCAAAGCCGGCGGCGGCGAGGTCGTAGCGCGTCGGCCCAAGCTCGGAGACGACGGTGCGGCCCTTGCCGTACATGAGCTCCTGCCCGTGCTTCGACATACCCCACTGCTGGTCGTTGTTGACGACGACCACGACGGGGAGCCGGTGCCGCACCATGGTGTCGAACTCCGCGAAGTTCAGCCCGACCGAACCGTCGCCGGTGAGACAGAGCACGCGGCTGTCGGGGTGCGCCGTCTGCGCGGCGATGGCGAACGGCAGGCCCGTGCCGAGGCAGCCGAGGTAGCCGTGCGATAGCCAGTGGCCGCCCTGCCGCACGGTGGACGCCATCTCGAGCCAGAACGCGGTCTCGCCGCCATCGGCGACGAGCACGTCGTCGGCGCGGTCCATGAAGCGCGCGATGTCGCGCGCGAGGCGGTGCGGATGGATCGGCGTGACATCGGCGGCGGGCGCGAAGGCGGCGTCCATCGCCCGGCGCGTGGCGCGGAGCGCGTTGGCCCAGCCGGCGCGGTCGGGCCAGTCGTACGCGTCCGCGGCTTCGGTGAGGGCGCGGAGCGTCGCGCGGCAGTCGGCCGCGATGGCGGTCTGGATGTCGCGGTTGCGGCCGATCTCCTCCGCTTCGATGTCGACCTGGACGACGTGCGCGGACGGCGGGATGAAGGAGTTCTGGGCGCCGCCGGTGAAGAGCCCGAGCCGCGCGCCGAGCAGCAGCACGACATCCGGCCCGCCCGCCTGGCGGAGGCCGGCGAGCGCGGCGAAGCCACCACCGGATAGCGGGTGGTCTTCGGCGAGGACGCCGCGGCCCTTGCCGTTGGCAAGCACCGGGATGCCGCTGCGCTCGGCGAAGGCGCGCAGCTCTTCGGCCGCGCCGGCGAACCAGACACCGCCGCCCGCCATGATCAGCGGGCGCTCGGCGGCGGCGAGGCGTGCCAGCACGTCGCGCACGACCGCGGCGTCCGGCGCTGAGCGCTCCGTGACGGCGCGGCGCTCCGGGATGCGCACGCGGCCGTCGTCGATGCGGGCGAAGAGCACGTCGGCGGGGACCTCGAGGAAGACGGGGCCCGGCCGCCCGCTGCTGGCGATACGCAGCGCCTGCGCGGTGTAGTCAGCGAGGCGCGGCAGATGCGTCACCGTTGCGGACCACTTGGTGATCGGCTTCATCAGGTCGACCTGGCTGAAGCCGCCCTGCAGGGGCAGCCGCTCGTCGTCGATGAGCGGGCTACGGCCGCCGATGACGAGCAGGGGGATGCAGTCGAGGTAGGCATTGGCGACTGCGGTGACGACGTCGGTGACGCCGGGGCCGGCGGTGACGATGGCGACGCCAACGTTGCCGGTGGTGCGCGCCCAGCCGTCGGCGGCGTGGCCGGCGGCCTGTTCGTGGCGGGTGTCCACGAGCGGCAGGCCGGCGGCGACGGCGGCCTGGTAGATCGCGTCGAGATGGCCGCCGTGCAGCGTGAAGACGCGCTCCACGCCGGCGGCGACGAGCACGCGCACGAGGATCTGTCCACCGTCGACCTGAGGCATCGCCACCTCGCGTCCGTCAGCAGGAATTGGCGCCACTGTAGCGCCGGGCGCGGCGCCGCGCCCGTGCCGTTCGGCCCGGCCACAAGGTCCGGGCGAGGGCGGCCCGCGCCAGCGGAGCGGCGGCCGCGGCGGCGCGCCGGAGTGTGATGAAGCTCTTCCAACACTTCAATTCGAATGTGCAACACCGCAGTCCTGATTGGGCCATCCGGCCCGGCGGTGAGCGGCCATCTGCCTGTTTCGGCGCCCGCCGCGCTTCGCGAGGATGCGTGTGCGGCCGACTTACGAAAGGCAAGCCGCATATGGAGACGAAGGAGGTTCGGTATGACGCCAGACCAGGTAAACCAGGCGGTTTACAACGCGATCACGGGCTCCGGGGAATCGATCATCGAAGGGACGGTGGCGGCGGCGCTGCCGATGCTCTGGTTCGCGCTCATCGCGATCCACCTGGCGCGGCCGTACATCCTGCGCGTGGTGCCGAAGTTCAGCCTGCGCATCGGCGCCGACCTCTGGTGGCTCGCCTATGCCAGCGTGCGCGACATCCTGCTGGTCGTGATCTTCGTGATGAGCATCCAGTTCTTCTTCGTGGACCCGTTCATCGCCAACCAGTTCCCGATCACGGGCGGCGTGGCGGCGGTATGCGCGCTCGCGGCGCTGGTGATCAAGCTGATCTGGGATACCGACGACGAGCCGAACGCCTTCTACGCCGTGAGCATCCTCATCGCTGCCGGCTCGGTGCTCTATCTCGTACCGACGCTCCTCGGGGTGCAGGCGACGGACTTCGGAAACGTGAACCGCGTCAGCTCGCTGATGATTTCTTCGAGCCACCCGGTGTTCACGGCGGCGATCACGTACGTGAACATGGCGCTCGCGGGCCTGCTCGGGCTGATTGCCGTGGGATACGTGGTGTTCTTCCACTCCGCCGTCACGCAGGACCTGCCGGAGGGTAGTGACGCCACCGGGGCAGGTGCGTAATGGCGAAGGAGTTCGCCGTCACGGTCGACCAGGGCGACTGCATTACGTGCGGCATCTGCATGGACGTCTGCCCGATCCGGACGCTGGACATGACGCGCGCACGCGCGGCAGGGCCGGAGGCGACGTTCCTCCGGGGCACGCGGACGGCGACGCTGGCGCGTGACTGGATGATGGCCGTGCCGATACAGGTCGCCCACTGCAACGGCTGCACGATCTGTGTCCGCGAGTGCCCGACGCAGGCGATCTCGATCAAGAGCGTGCCCGAACCGCCGGCGATGGCGCCGCGGCAGGGCCCGATCCTCGTCGAGCCGCGCGACCTGCACGGACACTGGGCGCCCCTTTCGAGCTACACCCGCGCGGCGATGAAGGTGCAGGAGCCACGCGAGGCGCACGACCCCTGGGGCAAGGACATCCGCTGGCGCATCGCAAAGCGGGTGGGGCCGTGGCAGGTGTGGCGGACGTGGACCACGAAGCCGTCTAAAGGAGATGCGAAATGACACCGATACTCGCCATGACAGTGGACCAGTTGAGCGGCGCGCTGGGCGACGCGTTCCACAATGGCTTCCGTGACTTCATGGTCGGGACGCTGGTGGCGGCCCTGCCGATGTTCTGGATCGCGACGCTCGTGTTCTATCTGATGCGGCCGTACGCGATCCGCACGCTGCGGAAGCTGTCACTGCGGTTCGCGGCGGACGTGTTCTGGCTGTCGTACGTGCTGATCCGCGACGGGACGTTGATCATCACCTTCATCGTGAGCCTGTTCTTCTTCTACCCGAACCTGCTGCACGACAACCCGCTGCCGATCACGGCGACGCTGTCGGCTGTCATCGTGCTGTGGGTGCTGCTGATCAAGATGGTGCGCGACCCGGACGAGAACCCGGCGGACTACCGGCTGAGCGCGATCCTGCTGACGATCGGGTCGGCGCTGTACCTGGTGCCGCTGACGCTGGGCGTCGAGGTGGGGTCGCAGAGCCACATGACGTGGGCGGTCAATCACCTGACATCCAACGCGAACTTCACGGTCGCGATCGGCGTGTTCTACGTCTCGCTGGCGCTGGTCGCGGCGACGGGCGCGTTCATCTTCGGCTACGTGATGACGCAGTCGGCCCCGAAGCG
>JAKAMA010000221.1 GCA_021813085.1 Chloroflexota bacterium
CCGGCGTGTCCGGCGCCCCCGCTCGCGCGGACCGCAGGCCACTGTATGCCGGCCGTTGTCACGTTGGGGTCTTCCGACCTGTATGTGATGCTGGCGTCAATGAACCTGACGGAGCGTCAGGCGCACGCGGCATGCTAGCAACGAGCACCGGCCCTGTCAAGCAGGTGTACGCCCCGATGGCTGCCGCGAGCTGCGCCCCGCCGCAATGCGCCCGGGACGCGCCTGCTACGATGATCGCAGCACCCTCGTGAAAGGCGCACGCAATGTCCGAATCACCGTTCCACTTCTCGCCGCGGCCCAACCGGGCGGCCGAGGTCGCCTGGAACGCCTGGGGGCCGGAGCCCTTCGAACGCGCGCAGCGCGAGGACAAGCCCATCCTCCTCGGCATCTCCGCCGTCTGGTGCCACTGGTGCCACGTGATGGACGAGACATCGTACTCGGACGCGGACGTGATCCGCCTGATCAACGAGCGCTTTGTGCCGGTCCGCGTCGACAACGACCAGCGCCCGGACGTCAACGCGCGCTACAACATGGGCGGTTGGCCGACGACGGCCTTCCTGACGCCTGCCGGCGAGGTGCTGGCCGGCATGACCTACGTCCCGCCCGACCAGATGCGCGAGGTGCTGGAACAGGTCAGCAGCTACTACCGGGACAACAGGCAGCAGATCGAGCAGAAGATCGCGGAGATCGTCGCCAACCGCCAGCGCGCCGAGGCAGGGGCGGCGGACGAGCGCGAGGGGCTGACCGGCCAGATCTTCCTCGACGCGCTGCACGCGACCGAGGACGCGTACGACCCGGTCTTCGGCGGCTTCGGCAACGAGCCCAAGTTCCCGCCCTGCGACGCCATCGACCTGCTCCTGCACGCGTATCTGCGCGACGGCGACCGCGACGCGCTGCACATGGCGCGCAAGACGCTCGACCAGATGTGCGGCGGTGGCACCTACGACCACGAGTGGGGCGGCTTCTACCGATACTCGACGAAGCGCGACTGGAGCATCCCGCACTACGAGAAGATGCTCGAAGACAACGCCGGCCTGTTGCGCAACCTGCTGAAGCTGTACCGGATCAGCAGCGACGCGGCCCATCGCCGCTCCATCGCGTCCACGCTCGGGTACATCGACGCATGGCTGAGCGACGGGACGACGGGCGCCTTCTACGGCTCGCAGGACGCCGACGAGGAGTTCTACGCACTGCCAGCCGCGGAGCGGCGGCGGCGGGCCGCGCCGTACGTCGACCGCACCGTGTACACGAGCTGGAACGCGATGGCCATCAGCGCCTACCTCGAGGCTTCGTGGACGCTGGAGGAGCCGCGATTGCAGGAGCGCGCGCTGCGAGCCCTCGACTTCCTCTGGGACAACCTGCGCATGGACGGCCCGGGCATGTACCGCTTCCTCGGGCCGGAGGGTCCGCGCGTCGCCGGCCTGCTCGGCGACCAGGCGTACACCGCGACAGCGCTGATCGACGCGTACGAGGCAGCCGGCCGCCCGCGGGACCTCGACCGTGCCAGGCTGCTCGCCGCGTTCATGGTCGATCATCTCGGCGACGAACGGGGAAGTTTCTTCGACACCCCGCGCGGCCATGAGTCCCTCGGCCGGCTCTCGTCGCGACAGAAGCCCGTCAAGGAAAACGCCGTCGCGGCCGAGGTCTTCAGGCGCCTCGCGCGGCTCACGCACGACGCGTCGTACGAAGAGATAGCGCACCGGGCGCTGCTGCCGTTTGCCGGCGTCATCGAGGCGCAGGGCTACTTCGCCGCCGGGTACGCGGTGGCGGTCGACCGGCTCCTGAATCCCGGCGCGGACGTCAAGATCGTTGCCCCGGCCGACGGCAGCGGCATCGGCCCACTGCGCGCGGCGGCGCTGACCCTGCTCGTCCCCAACCGGGTCGTGCGCGTGCTTAGCGCTTCGGATAGCCTGCCCCTGGAATCGGAATCGCTGCCGCCCGACCCCGCGCCGGCGGCCTACGTCTGCTACGGCACGATCTGCTCCTCGCCGGTCACCTCGCCCGCAGACCTGACCGAAACCGTTGATCGTACGCGCCACACGTACGAAGCGACGCGGCATGCGGAGCCGCTCGCCGGGCCGCGCGCGGGCGGCATGGCCGGCGACTAGCTGGCCGCCCGCTCAAAGGAGGCATGATGCAGAAGACGCAGCAGCAGGCACCGGCGCGGATCCCGGAGCCGGAGCCGGAGCCGCGGACGGCCAGCCTGTGGAGGCGCGTCAAGCTCATCGCCGGCCTGATCGTGCTGGCGGTGCTGGCGCTGTTCCTCGTGCAGAACTTCCAGCACGCAGACATCCGGTTCCTCTGGTTCGAGTGGAGGACGCGGATGGTGTTCGTGCTGGTCAGCGCCGCCGTCGCGGGCGCGATCGCGACCATCGTTATCGGTGCGCTGCAGGCGGGCGGGCGGGGCAAGCAAGACTCGTGACCATCGGCGACAGCGGCTCCTCGCGTTACGAAGCGGGAGCGCGCAGCGGGAGCCCCTCCGTCTCGACGGTCCTCAGATCAAGCAGTCTCGACGCCTGGTCGATGTCGATCCCGACGACGTTGCCATCCTCATCGAAATCCACCACGACGCCGTCAGCAACTTCGACCGAGTCCATTCCCCGCCTCGAGCTCAGGTCGATGTACAGCGAGTCCGTACCAGGGTAGTAGTGCAACTTCATCGCCTCTGGCCCTCCCCGGTCATCTGAAACCCGCGGTCGAAGAACGCATGGTGGACGGTTACCCCATCCTCAAGGTGACGAGGCGTAGGACACGCCCGTCCCACTCATCGATGATACCCCACCAGCGGATGCGTCCGTCGGGCTGTACCTCGCTCCGGAGGGGTGCGTCCAGGACCCACTGGCACCACTCGCGCTTCAGGTACGGACGCTTGCGCAACACCTGCTCCTCGAAGGATCGCGTCGTCTTCACGCCGCTGGGGCCGATCGACAGGAGATGCCACCCACGTTACGGGTGGCGCAGCAGCTTGTCGCCGTCGTAGCGCTTGATCACGCGCACGGCGCCCGCGAGGCCGACGTCGAGACAGAGGCCGCAGAGGATGCATTCGTCGAGGTTGTCATCGACGATGCGCACGCGGCCGCCGTCGTCGGCGAAGATGTCGACGGGGCAGACGGCAGCGAGCTGCTTCGCGACGGCCGCGTCGGACGCCGCCGTCCCGTCGACTTCGACGCGGATGAACATGCCGGAACCGCTCGCTGCCATCACGCGCCCTTTCCGTTCAACCGCTGCTTGACGATGTCCGGGATCTCCTGGATCGCCTCGGCCACCGAGATGCCGGCGTCCCGCATCCGCGCGATCTTCTCCGCGGCCGTGTCGGCACGCCCTTCGACGATCGTGCCTGCGTGGCCGAAGCGCATGCCTGGCATGGCGTCCATGAACTTGCCGGCCATGAACGCCACGACGGGCAGGCGGCTTCGCGTCGAGGTCACGTACTCGGCGAGCTGCGCCTCCATCGGGCCGCCCGGCTCGGAGTAGATGACGATCGCCTTCGTGTCGGGGTCGGCCTCGAAGAGCGGCATCAGTTCGGCGTAGGTCGAGCCGATGATTGCGTCGCCGCCGATGCTCACGGCGGTGCTCTGGCCGAGACCGGCGGCGGTCAGCGTGTTCGAGATCTCGGTCGTCATGCCGCCGGAGCGCGACATGACGCCGATCGGCCCGGCGGTGTAGGCGCGCTTGACGGCGGCGCCGCCGATGCCGCCCATCTTCGACTTGCCGGGCGAGATCAGCCCCAGGCAGTTCGGCCCGATGAGCCGCGCGCCGTGCATGCGCGCGAACTCGCAGACCTGCGCCACCTCGCCGCGCGGGATGCGCTCCGTGACGATGACGAGCAGCTTGATGCCGTTCGCGATCGCCTCGAACGCAGCGTCGCGCACGAACGCGGGCGGCACGGTGAGCACGGAGCCGTCGACGCGCTGCCTCGACGTGATCTCCTTCACGGTGTCGTACACCGGCACGCCGTGCACCTCGCGGCCGCCGCGGCCAGGTGTGACGCCGCCGACGAGCTTCGAGCCGTAGTCGAGGCACTCGCGCGTCATGCTCACGGCCTCGCGGCCGGTGATGCCCTGGATGATGAACGTCGTGTCCGCGTCGATCAGGATCGACATTACGCCACCACCTCCGCCTCGCCTGACGTCTTGCGCGTCTTCTCGACAGCCCGTCGCGCGGCCTCGGACATCGGCACCGTGCGGTCGCAGTACTCGACGCCGTACTTCTCCAGGATCTTGAACCCTTCGTCCTCCCACGAGCCGGGGATGCGGAAGATGGCGATCTTCTCCGCCGGGTCGTAGCCCGACTCGATCACGCCCTTGATGACGCCGCGCGCGACGATATCGACGCGCGTGTTGCTGACGACGTTCATGATCACGCAGATCTTATCGACGCCCGGCTTGCTGAGGATCAGCTTCGTCAGACCCGCCGCCTTCTTCACGCTCGGGTTGCCGCCGATCTCGCAGTAGTTCGCCGGGTCGCCGCCGTACTTGCGGATCGCGTCGAAGATGGTCAGGCTGCCGCCGCCGGCGCCGATCACGCAGCCGAGCGTGCCACCGAACTCAACGACACGGCCGGCGACACCGCGGTGGTCCGAGGCATCGACCTCGGCGCCGCGGATCTCGAACGGCGTTGGCGGACGTGCCAGGCGCGTCTCCTCGCGCCCGATGCCTAGCTCCGCCAGCAACGCACCCTGGCCGTCACGCGCCTCCTCCTCCATATCCAGATGCGCATCGAGCGCGATGAACCTTCCGTCTTCGAGCTGCGCGAGCGGGTTGATCTCGGCGAGTGTCAGGCCGTAACGCATAAACGTCTGTGCGAGCTGCGACATGATGCAGTTCATCGCCGTCAGCTCATTTCCGGTGATTCCTTGCGATGCCACCAG
>JAKAMA010000222.1 GCA_021813085.1 Chloroflexota bacterium
CTGCTCGCACTCACCGCCATCATGGCCGTCGGCGCCGACGGCATTATCCGCGCCCATCCGCACGGCGAGTTCCACACCGTCGGCGACACCGCCCCCTACCTGTTCGTGCCGGTGCTCTTCACGCTGTCCGCCGGGTTGTTCCTCGAGGACGTCGTCCTCAGCTACTGGGCCACGCCCGCAGTCCTCGCCGCGGCCACGCTGATGGGCGGCGCGCTCTACGCCGAGTACCAGTCTGTCGACCCGGATCCGGACGCTGGTGCGATGGCGCACTTCGTGCTCAACGTCATCACCTACCTCACCGCATTCGGCTTCTACGCCGTCGTCTACGGCTTCGACGTCAGCCTCGCCCCCGCGGCCTTCGCCGTCGGCCTCGTCAGCATGCTGCTCTCAATCGAGGTCTTCCGCGAAGCCGAGGCCGACCCCGTCCGCGCCCTCGTCTTCGCCGCCGTGATCGGCATCATCGTCGCCGAGTCGCGCTGGGTGCTCTACTTCATCCCGCTCGATGGCTTCCTCGCCGGCATCTTCCTCCTGCTCATCTTCTACCTCACCACCGGCGTCATCTCGCACTACCTCACCGACCACCTCGACCGCGGCGTCCTCCTTGAGTTCGCGATGGTGAGCGCCGCCGGCCTCGCGATCGTCGTCGGCGGCCGCGTCCTCGGCTGAGCAGTACGGCCGGCCGCGCCGGCGGTGGACGGCATGGCGATCTTGACGGTGTGTCGTATCATAGGATCCGTCAATGATCCGCCATGGCGGCGCACAGCGGAGCCAGCGTGAGACCAAGAGACTACGCCGAAGCGGCTGAGCGTGCGGCTATCCCGGAAGGCGCTGGCGAGCGCTTCGCGGGCTACGGGATCATGGGCCTCCCATTCCGGTCGGGGGACGTCATCGCCATGCGGCGCTTCCCGGCATCCTCGCTCGGCCCCGGATACACATCCGTGTGGCACCGCGACGCCGGTGGCCGCTGGACGTTCTACAGCGACCAGGATCTCATGCAGTCGTGCAACCGCTACTTCGGGAGCGCGGTCGCCGAGGCGAAGGTCACGCCGATCGAGGTGCAGTGGCCTGAGCCCGAACGGATCGTCGTCCAGGTCCCGGGCGTCCTTACCTGCGATGCCCGGCTGGAAGCGACGCCGGCGACTCGCGCGATGAACGCGATGGGGCGCGCCATGCCGGACGCGCTCTGGCGCAGCCACGTCGTGCTCGCGGCAATGGCCGCGTCCGCGGGCGCCGTCCTCCGCGCCGGCCGGCTCAGCATGCAGGGCGCGGCACCGAACGGACAGCGATTTATCGCGAATCCGCGGCTGATCTGGCTGATCCCGGAGAGCACAGCCATCCTGCACGGCCAACCGCTCGGCCCCGTCGGCCCGCTGGCCGCACAGGCCCGGCTCGGCGACTTCTGGATTCCTCAGCGCGGCCTCTTCGCTGTGGGTAGCGCCTTCTTCGAGCCGCTCGACCCGCAGCGACACCGCGCCATCCCGACGGCCGCCGTCACGCGCAGCGAAGGTAGTCCAGACCCCTCGTAAGGCAGAGGTCGCACCGGCGGCGACTGCCACGACCGAACAGCCCATACGGGCCGTCTTCGCGGTCACACAGGGCGGCGCCGGCCTACCCGACCTATGCAAAGCGGAAAGACAGCATCAAGCCGACCGTGACGCCGGCCGATACTCCCCGGGGTTTCATCCAGGGTGCAGAGGGAGCGGGCGTGCCGGGCAGCGGGTTTACCGTGAGCCGTCTCGAAGCGGTCAAGCGCGAGCAGACGCCGCAGGCGGCCGCCCGCCTCGTCGTCGTCGGCCTCTTCATCGTCCTCTGGGCGACGCTCTGGGTCGCCCGTATGCCCATGCCCGTGCCGTTCCTCGCCGTCCTCCTCGCCGAGGCCCTGTTCTTCGTCCTCTATCTCCCGGTCGTGCGCGCGCTGCCTTCCGAGCGCGCCGTGCAGCGGGCGCATTATGTCATGCTGGCGTCCGAGATCATCTTCCACACCATCATGGTGTACTTCCTCGGCGGCATCACCTGGCTCGGCCCCTTCGCCTACGTGTTCGGCCTCGTCTTCACCAACACTTTCCTCGACCTGCGCGGCGGCATGATCTACACGACCGGCGCCGCGACTGCCTTCCTCACCCTCGTCCTCCTCGACGCCACCGGCACGATCCCCCACTACGTCTACCTGAGCCAGTCGGCGACGCGCTACACCGAGCCGCGTGTCGTGGCCACCACCGCCCTTGGCGGTGCCGGCGTCTTCTTCAGCATCTACCTCTGGGTCAACTGGGTCGGCCATCAGCTCCGCCGCGAGCGCGACGCCGCCGTCCGCGCGCAGCAACAGCTCGTCGCCGCGCGCGCCGACCTCCAGCGCGTCAACGCCGGCCTCGAGCAACGCGTCGGCGAACGCACGGTCGAGCTGCGCGCCGCGAACGACGCCCTCCACGCCAGCGACGCCCTGCTCCGCGCCACCATCGAGTCCACCGCCGACGGCATCCTCGTCGTCGACCGCACCGGCCGTGTCGCCCACACCAACAGCCGCTTCGCCGAGATGTGGCGCATCCCCGCCGAGCTCATCGAGCGTCGCGACGACGACGCGCTCATCGCCTTCGTCCTCGACCAGCTCCAGGACCCCGAAGCGTTCGCCGCGAAGGTGCGCGAGCTCTACCAGGCAGCGCGCGAAAGCGAGGACACCATCGTCTTCAAGGACGGCCGCGTCTTCGAACGCTACTCACGCCCGCTGATCACCGACGGCAGCATCGACGGCCGCGTCTGGAGCTTCCGCGACATCACCGCCCGCACCCAGTCGGAGCGCGACCGCGCGCGCCTCACCGGGATCATCGAGGCCACGACGGACTTCGTGGCGGTCGCCGATCCGCGCGGCTATCCGACGTATCTCAACCGCGCCGGCCAGCGCATGCTCGGCATCGCCGAAGAAGACATCGGCAAGGAGAGCCTGCGCGAGTTCCGCCCGCCGTGGGCGCGCGCCCTGATGGACGAGCGCGGCTACGCCGCTCTGCGGCAGTACGGCGTCTGGACCAGCGAGACCGCATTCCTCAGCCCCGACGGCCACGAGATCCCCGTCTCACAGGTGATGATCGCGCACCGCTCCGGAAGTGACGAGATCGAGTTCTACTCCGTCATCGCCCGCGACATCAGCGAGCGCAAGCGCACCGAGCGCCAGCTCGTCCAACTGGCGAACCAGGACGCCCTGACCGGGCTGTTCAACCGCCGCCGCTTCCTGGAAGAGATGGAGCGCCACCTCGCCGAGGCGCGCCGTTACGACCTCGAGGGCGCGCTGCTCTTCCTCGACCTGGACCAGTTCAAGGACGTGAACGACAGCCGTGGCCACGGCGCCGGCGACGACCTCCTCGCCGGCCTCGCCGACCTGCTCCGTCAGCGCCTCCGCTCGACCGACGTCATCGCCCGGCTTGGCGGCGACGAGTTCGCGATCCTGCTCCCCCGCACATCGACCGCGGACGCGCGCGTCATTGCCGGCGACGTGCTCGAGCGCATCCGCGACCACACCTTCCTCGTGGGCGGCGCACCGCTGCGCATCACCGCCAGCGCGGGCGTCGCGCCGTTCCCGGCGGGCGCCGACAACGCCGGCGAGATCCTCTCGCGCGCCGACCTCGCCATGTACCGCGCCAAGGAGGAGGGCCGCAACCGCTACAGCGTCTTCGTGCCCGACGGCGACTGGCAGGCGCAGATCGAATCCCGCATCGGCTGGCACCAGCGCGTGCGGGAGGCGCTCGAACGCGGCCTCTTCGTGCTCTACGCGCAACCAATCCTCAGCCTGCCCGAGCGCCGGATCACCAGCTACGAGCTGCTCTTGCGCCTCGACGAGGGCGGCGCCGATGTCGTGCTCCCCGGCGCCTTCCTCGACCTCGCCGAGCGCACCGGCCTCATCCAGGATATCGACCGCTGGGTCGTGCGCCGCGCGATTGACCTGCTCGCCGAGCATCCGGAGCCCGACCTGCGCTTCGAGGTCAACCTCTCGGGCAAAGCGTTCGCCGACCCACAGCTCCTGCCAATGATCGAGGCCGAGCTGGCGGCCACCTGCATCGACCCGGCGCGGCTCGTGCTCGAAGTCACCGAGACCGCCGCAATCGCCAACCTCGACGAGGCGCTGCGCTTCGTCCGCGCCCTGCGCTCCATCGGCTGCGGCTTCGCGCTCGACGACTTCGGCGTCGGATTCGCGTCGTTCTCGCACCTGAAGCACCTGCCCGTCGACTACCTGAAGATCGACGGCAGCTTCATCCGCGACCTGCCGCGCAACCCGACGGACCAGCACCTCGTCCGCGCCATCGTCGCCGTCGCCGCGGGGCTCGGCAAGCGCACCATCGCCGAGTTCGTCGGCGACGAGGCGACGCTGCGCCTGCTCGCCAAGTACGGCGTCGACTTCGCGCAGGGGTACTTTGTCGGCGAGCCGGAGCCGCTCGTCGATGCGCTCCGCGCCTACCGGCGCGCGGCGTGAGGCCCGCGCGCGCCTACAGCCGGTCGACGATCTGGCGCGCCGCCGCCAGCGCCAGCAGGTCGTTCGACCCGTCCTCGATCAGCGATGCGCGCGCGTCGCGGAAGAGCTTCTCGACCAGGAACTCCTTCGCGAGCCCGTAGCCGCCGTGCAGTTGCAGTGCGTCGTTCGCGACCTCGAGCGCGGCCTGTGTGCAGTACACCTTCGACATGATCGAGAGGAACGTCGCCGGCGGGAACGTGCTCGAGTTGTAGCTTAGCGCCGCCCGCGAGAGGTGCCGCGCCGACACCACCTTCGTGTACATGTCGAACAGCTTCTTCTGCACGAGCTGGTGCTCGGTGATCGCCTTGCCGCCCTGGATGCGGTTGCGCGCGTAGTTGAGCGCCTCCTCGAAGGCCGCCCGAGCGAGAGATCGGA
>JAKAMA010000223.1 GCA_021813085.1 Chloroflexota bacterium
GAGATGACGCCGGTCGTCAGGTAGAAGACGAGGAGGAGGAAGACGCCGGCGAAGAAGCCTTCGAGCGGGAGGAAGTAGAGGACCCAGCGCGCCTCGGCGACGATGACGCCGATGACGGCGGCGAAGACGAGCGCGCGGATCGGGTCGGCCTCGGCCTCGCGGAAGACCTCAACCGAGAGCAGCATGCTGACGAGGCCGACGGCGAAGGCGGCGGGCGCGAGGCTGACGTCGAAGCCGTAGACGACGGCGTAGAAGCCGAACGCGGTGAGGTAGGTGATGACGTTGAGCACGAAGTGCGCCATCGCGCCGGTGTCCGGATCCGGGTCGACGGACTGGTACTCGGCGTAGAGCGCGCCGCCCATCAGCGCGGCGGCGGCGAGGACGGCGGGCGTGGCCCAGTAGCTGAGGACGACGTCCTCGAGGAACAACCCTGCGGACAGCGTGAAGAGCACCGGCACGAACAGGTAGGGGGCGGTGTCGCCGACAGTGTGGAACTCGCCGTGCGGATGGGCGCGGATGATGCCATCGGCGCCGAGGGCCATGATGGCGGTGAGGGCGAGGAGGATCCACGGGCGCACGGGGTCGATGGAGATGAAGAGGGCAAGGCCGAGCGCGAAGATGACGCAGAGGAGGGGAATACGGCCGAACTTCGACGCGCTGTGCTGCGCCGAGGGAGGGCGATCCTGAAGTGGCGGGGCGCTCCGCTCGAGCGTGGGAGATGTAGCCATAGCGCTGTGCCTCGGCGACGGGACGCCGCGCCGGATCCGGCGGGCGAACCTCGCTCCAGGACGGGGCGATCTTATCGGTGTGCGAGCGAGGGTGTCAACTTGCGCGTACGGCGGAAGTGTGGTGCGCGGACACCGAATCCGTGCGCTCCCGGGAGCTGGCGCAGATTCAAGCGAGATACGCGACAGATGGCAGGGGGACCGAGGAAGCCAACAGACAACAGACAGCAGACGGCGGCGTGGAATCGCTGGTGGCGGCGCAGAAGCGCTGGCGTCCGTTGCCGGCGATCGGTGCGGACGGCGCGAGCAGCTACGCCGGTGCGGCCCAGTCGGGCGATTCGAGGCCGAAGATCTCGGCGCCGTTGGCCCACCACATGCGCTCGCGCGCGTCGTCGGGCACGTCAAGGAGGTCGAAGATGGTATCCCAGCGGCGGATGTGGTCGGCGATCTTCTCGGCGGCGCAGTCGGAGCCGAAGATGAGCTTCTCAAAGCCGATCTCGTGGCCGATCAACCGGCGCTCGACGGCGTGGCGCTCGATCGTGGTGCCGCCGCTGAAGTCGAACGAGACGTTGTGGCGCCAGCGTGCGACCGACGCAGCCTCGTCGTAGTTGCCGGTGCCGCCGAGGTGGGCGCCGATCAGCTTCAGGCGCGGGAAGTTGTTGGCGATGGTGTCGAGGTGGAACGGCCGCATGCGCGTGGCGGAGACGTTGCGGCCCTGCATCTGCGACGCCCAGCGGTTGTACGTCTTCGCGGCCTCGGGGTCTCGGCGCGGGTGCGTGATCGAGTAGTCAATGCCGCCGCCGATGACACCCATGTGCAGCAGGATCGGCATGTCCAGCTCCTGCGCCTTCTCGTACACGGGGAAGTAGTCGGGGCAGTCGTAGTCGCGGAGGACGCCGATCATCTTCAGGCCGGCGTACCCCAGGTCGTGCAGTTCGGCGACGCGCGCGGTGGTGGTCGTCTCCGGGTCAATGATTGCGGTGGGTATCCAGAGGTCCGGGTGGCGGCGTGCGTGTTGGATCGACTCCTCGTGCGAGATGCCGAAGCGGCCGCCGCAGAGGAAGTTCGCCCGCGTGATGCCGGCGGCGACGGCGTGCTCGTAGAGGCGCTCGACCAGCGGCGTGGGATCGTCGTCGGGCTTCTCCCAGTTGCGGGGGAAGTGCATGTGGACGTCGAAGATCTTGCGCGTCGTCGTCATCGGTGCCCGAGGTTGCGGGCGTGCGCGCGCGGGCTCAGGGGACCAACCCCTTGCTCCCCGACTCCCTGAACTTCTTGCGCTCCTCCGGCGTCGACATGGGGCGATTCAGGCCGTACTTCTTGACGAGGTTGTCGAAGGAGAGGTCGGGGTTGGACGCTTCGATCATCTTGTCGTACTTGGGGTCAAGCTGTTCCAGCTTCGACTGGAACGACTGGTGGAAGGAGAAGCTGCTGATCATGCGGGTGAGCTTCGTGCCGTTGCAGCGGGGGCAGTGCGGCTCGAAGTCGTCGGAGACGCGACGCGTGATCACCTCGACGAAGCGCTTGCAGGTGTGACAGGCGTACTCGTAGATCGGCATGTCGACCCATGATAGCGCAGCCGCGCGGATGGGGCGCTGGAGGATGGAGGCCGGGACGCCTGGAATCCGACGCGGCCGGCGAGCCGCCGGGTACATCGGCTCGCCGCACACCGGCGCGCGCTGCGTCTATGCTCCCTTGATCCAGGACGCGGCCCCGCCTCCCCGGATCGATGCGCTATCCTGAGACGTGGCCACTCCCGACACCGCGTTCCAGCCGCGGCCGACGCTGGGCGAGCGCATCGCCGCACGCTGGCGCACCGACCTGGTGTTCTTCGTCGTCGCCGCGGCCGTCGTCGCCCTGGATCAACTCACGAAGTGGCTCGTGCGCACGCACCTCGGGATGTATGAGTCGTGGCCGAGCGACGGCGGCTTGATCAGCATCGTCCACGTGGTGAATAGCGGTGCCGCGTTTGGCATCCTGCAGGGCCAGACGCCGTTCCTCATTGTCACGAGCCTGCTGGGGCTGGGCGCCATCCTGCTGTACTACATCTATCCGCCGATGGACCACGGCGTCATCAGGCTCGCCCTCGGTATGCAGCTCGGCGGCGCCATCGGCAATTTGGTTGACCGCGTGCGCATGGGCGAGGTCACGGACTTCATCCACGTCGGGCGCTGGCCGACCTTCAACGTCGCCGATGCCAGCATCACGATCAGCATCGTCGTCGTGCTGATCTTCTTCGCCTTGCAGGAGACGGATGCCGGGAAGAAGAGCGCGGCGGCGCCCCGGCCGCCGCCGGATGCCGGACCCGACGCAACCCGCGACGACTGAGCTCGTCGCCGACGCGCGGGGCGAGCGGGTCGACGTGTTCGTCGCGCGCCGCCTGCCGCACCTGACGCGCTCGCGGGCCCGCCGCCTCGCCGACGACGGCCGCGTGCGCGTCGATGGCCGCGTGGCGAAGGCGTCGCTCCGGCTCGAAGCCGGCCAGCGCGTGCAGGTCGAGGTGCCGCCGCCGTCGCCCGCCCTCGCCCAGCCCGAGGACATCGCGCTCGACGTGATCTACGAGGACGACGACCTGCTCGTCGTCAACAAGCCCGCCGGCATGACCGTCCACCCGGCGCCCGGGCACCCGTCTGCGACGCTGGTCAACGCGATCCTCGCGCACTGCGTAGACCTCTCCGGCATCGGTGGCGTCATGCGGCCGGGCATCGTGCACCGGCTCGACCGCGACACGTCGGGGCTGATCGTCGTGGCGAAGGACGACGCCGCGCACCACGCGCTCGCCCTTCAGCTCAAGGAACGGCTCGTCGAGAAGACGTACCTGGCGCTGGTCGAAGGCACGCCGCACCCGCCCGAGGGCGTGATCGACGCGCCGATCGCGCGCGACCCGCGCAACCGGCAGCGGATGGCGGTCGTTGAGGGCGGGCGCGACGCGGTGACCGCGTATCGCGTCGTCGAGCGGTTGCGCGGCGTCTCGCTGGTGGAAGCGCGGCCGAAGACCGGCCGCACGCATCAGATCCGCGTGCACCTGGCGGCGATCGGCCACCCGATCGTCGGCGATCGGGTGTACGGGCACGCGTCGCCGCTCGTCGCGCGGCAGTTCCTGCACGCCTGGCGCATCGCCTTCACGCACCCCCGCACGGGCGCACGCATGGAGATGGAAGCGCCGTTGGCGCCGGACCTGCGCGCGGCGCTCGCGCGTGCGCGCGACAGTTCATAGTCCGTTAGCAGCCGTTCACAGCATGCTCACCGGGTCGACGTCCACCGTCCAGCCCTGCGGCAGCGGGAGGTCACGCACCAGCGTGGCGGGGTCGCGGCCGCGCAGCAGCACCTGCCAGCGCCAGCGGCCGCGCGTCCGCTCGATGTACGCCGGCGACGGGCCGAGCACATCAACGTCGGAGCCGAACTCGCGCCGGCGCTCCTCGACCGCCCGCTGCATGCGCGTCGCCTCCTCGCGGGCGAAGCGCGGGTTCGTGTGCGCGAACAGCATGCGCACGAGGCGCCCGAACGGGGGATAGCCGGCGCGGCGGCGCTCCTCCAGCTCCGCGGCGACGAATCCCTCGTAGTCGTAGCGCGATGCGGCGTCGATGGCGTAGTGTCCGGGCGTGTAGGTCTGGATGATCACGCGCCCGGGCCGCTCGCCGCGTCCGGCGCGCCCGGCCACCTGCGTGATGAGCTGAAACGCGCGCTCGCCCGCGCGGAAGTCCGGCAGGTGGAGTCCGATGTCGGCGCTGATCACGCCCACCACCGTCACGGCCGGCAGGTCGAGCCCCTTCGCCAGCATCTGCGTGCCGATCAGGATGTCGGCGTCGTGCGCGAGGAATGCCGCGAGGAAGCGCTGGTGGGCGCCGCGACCGCGCGTCGCATCGCGGTCCCAGCGCAGCAGCCGCGCGTGCGGAAAGGCCCGCGCCGCCTCCGCCTCGACCTTCTCGACGCCGGCGCCGAGCAGGCGCACGCGCGGGCTGCCGCACTGGCGGCACGTGACCGGCAGCCGCCAGCGCCGGTTGCACTGATGGCACACGAGCCGGTCGTACTGGCGATGGAAAGTGAGCGCGACGCTGCACGAAGGGCACTCCGGCACGAAGCCGCAGTCGCGGCACTGCACGTGCCCGGCCAGGCCGCGCCGGTTGAGGAAGAGC
>JAKAMA010000224.1 GCA_021813085.1 Chloroflexota bacterium
CAGGTCGGCGACGCGACCGCGCGCGTTGCGCTGCGCGTGCTCGGGGAAGGCCTCGACCATGCGCTCCATGGCGCTCGCGGCGCTCCCCGCGTGCAGCGTCGAGAGCACCAGGTGCCCCGTCTCGGCGGCCTTGAGCGCGATGTCCATGGTCTCTTCGTCGCGGATCTCGCCGACCAGGATGACGTCGGGATCCTGGCGCAGCGCCGCGCGGAGCGCCGTGGCGAAGCCGGTGGTGTCGAGGCCGACCTCGCGCTGCGAGACGCTCGAGAGCTGATCCTCGTGGAGGTACTCGATCGGGTCCTCGACCGTGACGATGTGCCGCGCCTCACGCTCGTTGATCCGGTCGATCATCGAAGCGAGCGTCGTCGACTTGCCACTGCCGGTCGGCCCGGTGACGAGCACCAGCCCGCGCGGCAGCCGCGTCAGCCGCTCGCAAACAAGCGGCAACCCCAGCTCCTCGATGGTCAGCACGCTGCTATTGACGAGCCGGAACGAACAATAGAGCGAGCCGCGCTCGAACGCCGCGTTGACGCGGAACCGCCCCACGCCCGGCAGGTCCAGCGCCTTGTCCATCTCCCGCGCCCGCGCCAGCGCCGCCCGCTCCTCCGCCGTGGCGACGGTCGCCAGCACGCCCTCCAGGTCCGCCGCCGTCGCGGCCGGCAGCCCCTCCTCCGGCGCGAGCGCTCCGTGCCGCCGGTACGCCGGCCGGGCATTGAGCGAGATGTGCAGGTCCGACGCCCCGGACTCGCCCATCCGCCGCAGCAGCTCGTGCAGCGGCGGCATCAACGCGCGCAGCCCGGACGGGCCGTGTGGCTCACCCATGCGCCCGCTCCCTTCGTCCCAGCAGCGCACCGCAGGCGATGAGCGTCAGCAGCAGGCCCGCGAATACCACCACGGCGGCGAGCGGCGGTGTCGCGGCGTACAGCGCCGCGAACGCCAGCCCGCACGCCAGCTCGACCGCCGGTGTCCGCAGCCCGATCGCGTGTCCGCAGCCGCCGCAACGGCCACGCAGCGCGATGTAGCTCGCGACCGGCACCAGCTCCCACCAGCGCAGCACGCGCCCGCAGGCGTCGCAGCTCGACCGGCCACCCAGCGCCTTCCCCTGCGCGATGCGGTCGATCGCGACGTTCGCGAAGCTCCCGAACGCCAGGCCGAAGGCGAACGCGGAGATCACCGTCATCGCGCGACCTCGACATCGAATTTCCCGAAGCCCGCAGCCGCCGGCGCGAACGACACGAGGCCGGCCGAGGCGAACTGCCCGTCGCGTACTGCGCGCTCGGCGAACGTGATCGCGTCGAGCGGGCCCGCCGCCGTCCCCTCGACGCGGAAGCCGCGGGCCGTGCCGGTGATCGTGGTGATGGTCGACCCCGGCGGCAGCAGCGCCGGCGACAGCAGGGCGGCCAGGTCGTCGGCCAGCACCCGCCGGCCACCCTGCACCTGTGCGCGCGCGCCGCGGAGCTGGTCGAGGCGACGTTGCAGGCTGGCGAGCTGCTCCGTGAGCGCGCGGTGTGCCACCAGGTTGGCCTGCCGCCCGCCGAGCGCCTGCTCCGCCGCGTTCGCCCGCTGCTCCATCGCCAGGGCGTCTTCATGTGCCGCGCGCGCCCGGTACGAAAGCGGGATCAGCACGGCGATCGCGAGCACCACGGCGAACGCGCCCAGCACGACGATCGGCCGCGCCTCGGGCGGCCGCAGCGCTGGCGGCAGCAGGTTGAGGTCGACGATCGCCGCGCCGCCGGTCGGGCGCCTGCGCCTCATGCCGCACGCTCCTTGAGGGTGAGCCCGACGTTGACGGCGAAGCCGGCGGCGTCGCCGGAAGCGTCCGGGAGCCGCGGCTGCGCCACCTGCACGCGGTGCCCCGTCGCCGCGGCGACGCCGCCGCCCAGCGCCGCCTGCTGCGCCGCGCCACCCGCAATCGAGATCGCCAGCGCCTCGAACGACTCGTCGCCGCGGTGCGCGTCGTGGTAGAACTTGACGGTCCGCGCCAGCTCCTCGGCGACCTGCTCAAGCCACGCGGAACTGCCGCACGGCGCCGACATCGCGACGAACCGGACGATCGCCGGCACGCCGTCGCGCACGATCGCGATCTCGCTCTCCTCTTCCTCGATGTGCGCGATGATGCAGTCCGGGCCGCCCGCCGCGCGTGCCGCCGCGACCACACGCAGGTCCGCCAGGTACGGCCGCAGGCCCGCCGCCTGGACCGCCTCCACGTGCGAGTCCAGCACGTCCCGCGCGACGCCGACGATGAACAGGTGCGCCGTCCCGTCGCGCTCGCCGGTGCGCGCCCACGACACGTACGCGTGATCCGCGAGCATCGGCATCTCGCGCCGCACCTCCCGCCCCGCCAGCTCGTCGAACGCCTTGCCGCGCACCGCCGGCACCTCGATCGTCCGGAACACCGAACGCTGCGCCGGCAGCGCGATCACGACGCGCACGCGCCGCCTTCGGGGGAAGTCCGGCGCCGCGCGCAGCAGCGACCCGACGGCCGCCGGATCGCTGATCACGCCGTCGTTCACGAGGCCCGGCGCCAGCGGCACGCGCCCGCACGACGCGATCGCCCCGCCGCGCCCCAGCGTCCAGCGCGCCTCCCGCTTGTGGATCGCGATCGTCAGCAGCGCCGGCCAGAGGATCGAGCGGATGTCCATCACGGCGCCCCCGGTGTCGCTCCGGGATGCGGCGTCGCGGCGGCGGCGCTGCGATAGATCCCGAAGCCGATGTCGGCGTGGGTGACGCCCGCGTTGTCGGTCGTCAGCGAGTACAGCGTCGGGACGAGCCAGCCGCGCGCCTGCTGCACGCCCCTCAGCAACATCAGCAGCTCCATCGCGTTCCCGTCGACGCTCACGCGCACGCCGTCGACCGCGTACGCCGTGCCGGCGATCGTGAAGTTCGCCGGTGCCACGCGCGCCACCGCGCGCACCGTCAGCCCGGAGGCCTGCGCCTGCCGCACCACGAGCGCGATGTCCCCGTCAGACAGCGCACCCGCGCTCGCAGCGGCGTCGCTCTCGGCCTTGAGCAATGCGATCTGGGCGCGCGCGCTGTCGACCTGCGCGCGCAGCGTCGAAAGATCTTGCGGCGGCAGCGCGAGCAGCGTCCGCACGTCCGCCAGGCGGCGCGCCGCGCTGGCCTCGTCCTGCCGGCTGTGCTGCGCCGACACCAGCACCGCCGCGAACGACGCGGCGATCACGCCCGCCACCACCGCGACGAGCACGCGCGTCGGCACGCGCAGCGGCGCCCGGTCGCCCGAGAACGCGCCGCGGAGGCTTCGCCGCGTCAGTTCAATTGCCACGATGCGACCCTCACCCCGCTATAACCGGCCACGATCCGCGCCACCACATTCCGGCTGCCGACGCTCGACCGCGCCTCGTACGTCGCCGCCGGCACACTGAGGCTGATGCTGCCGCTCGTCGCCGAATCGACGCCGATGAGCAACTGGTACGTGCCTGCCGCCGGCAGCGCGAAGTCGGCGCCGTACGGCGAAGCGCCCGGCAGCGGCTGCAAGCCCGCCGGCTCGACGCACGCCGCGCCCGCCGCAAGCAGCGCCATCCACACCTGCCCCGAATCGACGGTGACCCGCGCCGACAGCGTGCCCGCGTCCGAAGCGGAGAACATGTAGCACTGGTCGTTCCCTCCGTTGCCATTCCCACCCTGGCCGCCTCCTCCCTGCCACGCCGGGGTCTGCGTCTCGGTCGCGCCGGCGCCCGGGATGAACCGGAGCTCCGTCGTCGGGAACGGCAGGCCGTTCGGGCCCGGCGGGAACGGCTGCAGCACCGTAGTGTTGAAGCTGGTATCGGTCGTCAGGCGCGGGTCCGCCATCAGGCGCCACCCTGACCATTCGATGCCGGCGTCCATGCTGTACCGCTCCCATGCGCGCCGTCCGACCTGCGCCGTCGCCAGCGAGTCCGTGCTCGCGCCCGAGAGCAGCGGCACGATCAGCAGTGCCCCCGCCGCCAGCGCCGCGATCGCCACCGGCAGCGCCTGCCCGCGGCTCTCCCCCAGCTTCGCCCCGAGGCGATACGCCGCTGCCCGCAGGCGTGCGGGCCTGCCCTCCCCGGCGTCCATCAGCGGTCCACCTTGAAGCCCTGCAGCGTGTACACCGCCACGCCGTTCTGCGAGACCGTTACCGTGACCTGCTCGATCTTTGCGTCGCCGCCGGCGACGGCAGCCGCCGTGGCCGTGACGCCGAAGCCGGCCGGCGGCGTCACCGTCGGGTAGCTGTACGGCGCGGCGCTGTAGACCGCCGCCTTCGTGTACTCCAGTTGCGAGCGGGCCAGCTCGTGCGCCGTCGACAACGCGTCCGAGCGTGACGTCGAGAGCAGGCCCGTCGACATCCCGCCCAGGAAGACGACGAGCGCCATCCCGGCGATCGCCGCGGCGACCAGCGCCTCGACCAGCGCCACGCCCCGCTCGTCCGCCAGCCGCGCACTCATCGGGGTGGCAGCGGCCCGCTGGCGCGGCCGGCGTCGTTGATGTGGCCGATGAGCTGGTACATCGGCATGATCAGCGACAGCGCGATGAACGCGACGATCGCCCCGACGACCAGCGTCAGCGCCGGCGTCATCATGCCGGTCAGCGCATCGACCTTCCGGTCCACCTCGCGCGTGTAGTACTCCGCCGTGATCTCGAGGTTGCCATCGAGCGTACCCGTCTCCTCGCCCACCGCGACCATCTGCACCAGCATCTGCGGGTACCAGCCGGCGCTCGCCATCGGCGCCGCGAGCCCCTCGCCGTCCATCAGCCGGCGGCATACGCCTTCGAGCGCGCCCCGGAGCACGCTGTTGTCGGTCGTCTTCACCACCAGGTCCATCGTGTCCGACAGCGGCAGGCCCGCCCGCAGCAGCAGCGCCA
>JAKAMA010000225.1 GCA_021813085.1 Chloroflexota bacterium
TGCTGGCGGAGCGGGTGGAGCTGCTGCGCGCCGAGCGCCAGCGGCTCGAGGACCGCACCTCGCACGCGGAGGAGTCGCTGGAGGACGCGCGCGTGCGGCTCGAGCGGCAGGAGGAGACGACGCAGCACATCGATGTGCGGCTGAAGGCGATCGAGGCGCGGCTCGAGCACGTGCACGCGACGACGCTCGACTACCGGCGCACGCTCACGGAGCAGATCCTCAAGCTCAATGTGATGATCGAGCGCATGAAGCGCCGCCGCATGGAGGAGCTGGACCGCGACGTCAAGGAGCTGCGCACGCAGTCGACCTACCTGAAGAACAGCGACGAATGAACGCGGACATCGCCTCCCGGGCGCACGGCGACGCGCCGTCGCGCGGCGTGCTGCGGCGCTATGGCGAGCACCTGCCGATCAGCGACCGGACACCGCTGATCTCGCTCGGCGAGGGCGACACGCCGCTCGTGCGGTCGACCTCGATCGAAAGGGACGTCGGCTGCGCGGAGCTGTACTTCAAGCTCGAGAGCTGCAACCCGACCGGCTCGTTCAAGGACCGCGGCATGGTGGTGGCCGTCGCCAAGGCGATCGAAGACGGCGCGACGGCGCTGATGTGCGCATCGACGGGGAACACGAGCGCGTCGGCGGCGGCCTACGGGGGGCGCTACGGGCTGGCGGTGTACGTGATCGTGCCGGACGGCAAGCCGGGCAGCCCGTCCGGGATCGCCCGCGGGAAGATGGCGCAGGGCGTCGTGCACGGCGCCGAGATCATCGCCGTCGAGGGCAACTTCGACGCGGCGCTGCGCATGGCGCGCGAGATCACGTCGCGGCACGCGATCGCGCTCGTAAACTCGGTCAACCCGTTCCGCATCGAGGGCCAGAAGACGGCGGCATTCGAGATCGCCGACGCGCTGGACGACGCGCCAGACGTGCTGGCGATCCCGGTCGGCAACGCCGGCAACATCACGGCGTACTGGAAGGGGTTCGTCGAGTACCACCGGCTGGAGCGCACGAGCCGGCGGCCGCGGATGCTCGGCTTCCAGGCGGCGGGGGCGGCGCCGCTGGTCGGGGGGGCGCCGGTCGAGGACCCGCAGACCGTCGCCTCGGCGATCCGCATCGGCAACCCCGCATCGTGGAAGACGGCGATCGAGGCGCGCGACGCCTCGGGCGGCAGCATCAGCGCGGTCACGGACGACGAGATCCTGGCCGCGTACGGGCGCCTCGCGCGCGAGGAGGGGATCTTCTGCGAGCCGGCCTCGGCGGCGTGCGTGGCGGGCATCCTCAAGTCGGCGGCGGCCGGGCAGGACTTCGCGGGCCAGACCGTCGTCTGCATCATCACGGGCAGCGGGCTCAAGGACCCGGAGACCGCGCTGCGCAGTGAGCCGGCGGTCCACCGCGTGCCGGCGGAGCTCGACGCGATCGAGCGGGAGATGGGGTGGGCGTAGCGCCGCCTCGCTCCGGCCGGGCGGGCGCCGGTGCGTGCGGCAGCCGGGCGGCCCTGAATCGGACGGGTGGCGCGCGACCCGCGCGGGCTGAAGGCCCGCGCTCCGCGTGCGCAGGTGATGCTTCATTCACGGGGGGCGGCGCGCGACCCGCGCGGGCTGAAGGCCCGCGCTCCGCGTGCGCAGGTGATGCTTCATTCACGGGGGCCGGCGCGTGACCTCGCGCGGGCAAGAGCCCGCGCTACCCGCCAGGGGACGTTACGAAGCTGTGAGCGTCGTGTACACGCCGGGATCGCGTCGCCGATCCGTCGGGAAGGGCGCGGCGGACAACTGCTATACTCGCAGAACCTTGCCTCGTCCGCGCGCGTACCAGAGGTAACGCGCGCCGCCAGCCACGAGCCCGGAGGACCGGATGGAAGAGCCAAGACAGATCGCCGAGCGCATCGCCGCGAACGTCGAGAAGACGATCATCGGCAAGGGGACGGAGGTGCGGCTGGCGCTGATCGCGCTCCTCTGCCAGGGGCACGTGCTGATCGAAGACGTGCCGGGCGTCGGGAAGACGATCCTCGCGCGCAGCCTGGCGGTCTCCACCGGCTGCAGCTTCCGCCGCATCCAGTTCACACCGGACCTGCTGCCGAGCGACGTCAGCGGCGTCTCGATCTACAACCAGAAGACCGGGGACTTCGAGTTCCGGCCGGGGCCGATCGTCGCCCAGATCGTGCTGGCGGACGAGATCAACCGGGCGACGCCGAAGACCCAGTCGTCGCTGCTGGAGGCGATGGAGGAGCGGCAGGTGACGGTGGACGGGGTGACGCACCGCATGCCACAGCCGTTCATGGTGCTGGCGACCCAGAACCCCATCGAATACGAGGGCACGTTTCCGTTGCCGGAGGCGCAGCTCGACCGCTTCCTGATGCGCATCCACCTCGGCTACCCGACGGCGGCGGAGGAGGTGCTGATCATGGAGGGCCAGCAACGCCAGCACCCGATCGAGTCGCTCGAGCGGGTGACCGACGCCGAGGAACTGCTCACCATCCAGCGGGCGGTGAAGGATGTGTACGTCGACCCGCTGATCAAGCAGTACATCGTCAACGTGGTCGATGCAACGCGGCGGCACGGCTCGGCGTACCTCGGCGCGTCGCCGCGCGGCTCGCTGGCGCTGCACCGGACCTGCCAGGCACGGGCGCTGCTCGACAGCCGCGACTTCGTGATCCCGGACGACGTGAAGGAGCTGGCGTACGCCACGCTCGGGCACCGGATCATCATCAACCCCTCGGCGCGCGTGAAGAACGTGACGGCCAGGGAGATCATCGAGAGCTGCCTGGACCGCGTGCCGGTGCCCGGCGCGCGGTCGAAGGAAGCGTCCGCCGCGGCGGGGCGGCCGGCGCCCAGGTAGCGGCACGATGCTGCGGCCGGTCGCGCGGCTCTGGCGCTCACTCTTCGTCACGCACCGCTCGCTGACGGCGGTGGTGATCCTGTTCGTCTCCTGCATCGTGATCGCGCTCTCGACGGGCTTCTGGCTGACGTGGCGGCTGGCATACGTCGCGCTGGTCGGCGTGCCGGTCGCGTACTTCTGGTCACGCTTCAACCTGGTCGGGATCGAGGTGACGCCGGACCGCAGCGCCGACCGGCTGCAGGAGGGCGGGCACTTCGAGGAGCGGATCACGATCCGCAACAAGAGCTGGTTCACGAAGGTCTGGCTGGAGGTCGATGACCCGAGCGAGATGCCGGGCCACCGCGCGAAGCGCGTCGTGACGGTGCCGGCGCGCGGCACCAAGACCTGGCGCGCGGACTCGATCGTGCGGCGGCGCGGGCTGTACGCCGTCGGGCCGGTCGAAGTCACGACGGGCGACCCGTTCGGCCTGTTTCGCGTCACGCGGCGGTTCGGGCGGGCGCAGAACGTACTGGTGTACCCGCGCGCCGTCGACCTGCCGAACTTCAGCGTGCCGGCGGCGAACCTGCCGGGCGAGGGGCGCTTCCGGCGACGCACGCACTACGTGACGCCGAACGCGTCGGGGGTGCGGCCGTACGAGTTCGGCGACAGCTTCAACCGCATCCACTGGAAGAGCACGGCGCGCACCGGCGAGCTGATGGTGAAGCTCTTCGAGCTGGACCCCGCGAGCGACATCTGGATCGTGCTGGACATGGAGCGCGGCGTCCACGCCGGCGAGGGCGACGAGTCGACGGAGGAGTACGGCGTGCGCGTCGCGGCGTCGGTCGCGCGCTACTTCCTGATGGCGAACCGCACCGTCGGCTTCCTGTCAGTCGGGCGCCAGTTCGACGCGGAGGACGCGGAGCGCGGCGTGCAGCAGTACACGCGCATCCTCGAGGACCTGGCGATGGCGCGAGCGTGGGGCGACGTGCCGCTGGCGGACCTGCTAATGGGCGAGTCGCGCCGCTTCGGCCGGCACACGACGGTCGTCGTCATCACACCCTCGACGCACGAGTCGTGGGTGGAGGCGATGGGCATGTTGCAGCAGCGCGGCGTCAAGCTCGCCGCCATCCTGCTCGAGCCGAGCACGTTCGGCGCGGGCGAGGGCTCACTCGGTGTGTTCGCGTCCCTCGCGGCGATCGATGTGTTCACGTACATGGTGCAGCGCAGCGACGACCTGCTGACGGCGCTCGGCGCGGCGCCGCCCCTCGAGGTGCCTCCATCGCCGCCGGGCCGTGGCGACGGGAGGGCGCGCGATGCGTGAGGCCAACTGGGACCAGATCTTCCAGCGGCGCGAGGCCGAGGCGCGCCCCGCGGACGACGACCGCCTGAGCGCGATCGTCCCCTGGGAGGACTGGCTCACCCTACTGATCACGGCCGTTGTGTTCCTGAGCGTCGTGCAGTCGATCGACAGCGCGCACTGGGTGAACGGCATGCCGTCGCTGTATCCGATGGCGTTCGCGGCGCTGCTCGCGGGCTACCTGCTATCGCGCGTGCGCTGGCACGGGCTGGTGCTGCTGCCGGCGGCGCTGCTCATCGGCGCGACGCTTGTGTACCTGCAGCTCATGGCGGTCCTGCCGGGGCACTCGCTCTCCGTGCGGACGGACAACCTGCTCGACCGCATGCACATCTGGTGGTACGCGGTGACCAACAACGGCATCAGCTCGGACCCACTGCCGTTCATCGTGCTGACGCTCGTGCTGATGTGGGTGGGCACGTTCTTCTCGTCGTGGGCGATCTTCCGCTGGCGCAATCCGTGGCTTGGGCTGGTGCCGGGCGGTACGGCGCTGATGTGGAACATCAGCTTCCTGCCGGGGCAGTTCAGCGACGCCTTCGTCGTCTTCGTGTTCGGCGCGGTGCTGCTGCTGATGCGCATGCACGTGGCGCACAAGGAGGCGGAATGGGAGCGTGGCGGCGTCCGCTACCCGGAGTTCATCAGCCTCTCGGTACTGAACGCGACGTTCTGGGTGAC
>JAKAMA010000226.1 GCA_021813085.1 Chloroflexota bacterium
CATCGTCGTCCGCAGGTCGGCCCGCACGAGCGAGAGGAGCCGATCATCGTCGTCCTCGACGACCGTCTCGCGGCCGCTCCTTCCGAGGTAGCAGCGGATCAGCGCGAGGTCGGGCGGGGCGCGGTGTGTAGCCGAAGCCCAGGCACGGCGAGCCGCCGCACGTTTGGGGCGCGGCGAGCAGCGGGGCGCGGCGAGCAGGGCGCGGCGAGAGCGGGGCGCGGCAAGCAGCGGGGCGCGGCGAGCAGCGCCCCTACAATGGGGTGCGGCGGAGATCCGCGGGGATGGCGTTGACGCATGCCGCCGGACCTTCGAGCAGGCGCGCGTAGAGGGACGAGACGGCGTCGGCGACGTTCGCCCAGCGGAAGCGCTCGACGGCCTCGCGCGCGGCGCGGCCGAAGGATGCGCGCAGCTCGTCGTTGCCGAGCAGCAGTTCGAGGCGCTCGGCGAAGGGCTCAGGGCAGCGCCACGAGATCAGGTAGCCGGTTTCGCCGTCGCGCACCGTGCTGGCGAGGCCGCCGACGCGGGATGCGACGACGGGCGTCCCGCACGCCATCGACTCGACGGCGACCATGCCGAAGCTCTCGTAGTAGGACGGTACGACGCAGACGTCGGCGGCGTTGTAGTAGAGTGGCAGATCCTCGTGCGCGACGGCGCCGACGAAGGCGATGTGGTGGTCGACGCCGAGCCGGGCGGCGAGCGAGCGGAGCTGCGCCACTTCAGCCGCCGTCCGGGAGTCGCCGCCGACGATGAGCACGCGGAAGTTCTCGTCGTCGTGGAGCTGCGCGGCGGCGCCGATCAGCACGTCGATCCCCTTGAGCGGCTCGATGCGCCCGACGAAGAGGATGATGCGCTCGCCGTCGCGGAGGCGCAGGCGGCGCCGCGCCACTTCCTTGTCCATCGGCGTGAAGAGGTCGAGGTCGACGCCGCAGGGCACGACGCTGACGCGCCCGGAATCGACGCCGTAGAGCGACGCGAGCAACTGCCGCTCGTGCTCGCTGGCGACGACGATCGCATCGGCCGACGCCGCGATGGCGCGCTCGGCGTCGATGCGGAGCGCGGTCTCGTGCTCGGTGATGCGCGCGCGGTTCTTCACCTCGCCCAGGGTGTGGAACATGGCGACGTGCCGCGCGCCCCAGCGATCCGCGAGCGGCGCTCCGACGGCGCCGGACATCCAGTAGTGACTGTGGACGATGTCGTACGCGAGTCCCTCGCGCGCGGCGAACGCGCTCACGCGATCCTCGAACTCCGGGAGGTGCGCGGCGATCGCATCCTTCTCGATCATCTCCGCCGGGCCCGCGGCGATGTTGATCACGCGGGCGTTCGGGCCGATCGGCTGCGTCTCCGGGGCCTGCGCGGAGGCGCGGCGCGTATACACGTCGACGGTGTAGCCGCGGGCGCCCAGCTCGCGGCTCAGCTCGCGGACGTAGACGTTCATGCCGCCGGTCTCGCGGCCGCCGGGCGCGGCGAGCGGGGACGTGTGCACGCTCAGCACCGCGATGCGGCGGCCGGCAGCCTCGGGCTTCTGGTCGTGCTTGAGCAGCGTCATCGCGTCAGGACCAGGCGGTACACCGGCTGATCCGTGCCTCCCAGGTCGTACTTGTAGCTCTCGTCTCCCCGCAAGAAGTCAACGCACCTGCGGCCGGATTCGATCGCGTCCTTGACGAGCAGCGCCTTCGACATGAGGCCGACCGCGTAGTGCGCGTACTGGGGGTCGTAGCCACTATTGTACATGTACAGCACGCCGCCGAGGTCGAAGTTGAGCACGGATGCGACGGGCTGGTCATCGAGCGTCAAGAGATAGAAGCGGAGCATGCCCTCTTCCGCCATCACGTGCACCATCTCCCGGAAAAACGCCTCCATGCCGGGGCGGTCGAGGAACTCCTCCTTGTGGTGGGAACTCAGGCGCATGAGGTGGAAGAGCTTGTCAAGCAGGCCGGACGCCTCGGCCGGACCGGTCACGACGCGGAGGTCGAAGTCGCCGCCGGAGGCGAGCCGGCGCAGCTTGCGGCGCAGTTCGTGGCGGTCCTTCTTCGAGAGCCGTCCGAGGTAGTCGTCCCAGGTGCCCGGCAGCTCGACGCTCGGCGAGAGCGCCTCGTCCTCGCGCGCGCAGTTGAAGCCAGCGGCGGGCGCGGCCGCGGCCACGGCGTCGAGCGTAGGCGACCACCTGCGGATGCCCCGCAGTTCGAGCGTGCGGACACCAGTCGCAGCAAGCTCTTCGAGCAGGCGCGCGAAGAACATCGCCTCGAACCCGGGCGTCACGACGACATCCATGTAGTCGCAGATCGAGTAGTGGCCGACGAGCTCGGCGCGGTCGCCCTCCACGAGCAGCGGCGCCACGCCGATCAGGCGCTCGCCGTCGCGGGCGGTGAGGAGCCGCAGCCGCCTGTCGCCCTGGAAGTGGTCGAGCCAGACGCGCTGCCAGGCGGGCGTGACGAACGGCACCGGCGCGGGCGTCTGCGCGAGGAGCCCGGCCCACTCGCCGCGCACGCGGTCGAACGCCTCGTCGCGGAGGGCGAGCGAGGTCACGAGCCGCGCACCAGGGAGAGGAACTCGGCGCGGGTGACGGAGTTCTTGCGGAAGGCGCCGCGCGTCGCCGAGGTGACCATGCGGCTGCCGGGCTTCTGGACGCCGCGCGCCGTCATGCAGAGGTGCTCGGCCTCGATGACGACGGCGACCCCGTCCGGCCGCAGGACATCCATGATGGCGTCGGCGATCTGGCCGGTCAGGCGCTCCTGGAGCTGGGGGCGGCGCGCGTAGCCTTCGACGAGGCGCGCCAGCTTGCTGAGGCCAACGACGCGCCCGTCGGGAAGGTAGCCGACGGCGGCGACGCCGTGGAACGGCATGAAGTGATGCTCGCACACGCTGTAGAACGGGATGTCCTTGAGCACGATCATCTCGTCGTGCGCGACGTCGAAGCCAACGGCGAGGTAGTCGCGCGGGTCGATGCGCAGCCCCTCGAACAGCTCTTCGTACATCCGCGCGACGCGGGCGGGCGTGTCGAGCAGCCCCTGGCGGCCCGGGTCCTCGCCAACAGCCTCGATGATCTCGCGGATCGCGTGCGCAATGCGGTCAGCGGCGAACGGCGGCGCCGTGTGGTCGATGTCGCGGAGTCGGTCAGCGGCCATGTCCAAGGATACCGTCCGGCGGGGTGATAGGCGCACGATGGAATGCACCGCTGTACAAAGGTTAGCAGGGGTGCCGGTCGGGGACAACGCGGGGCTCGAGACGACGGACAACGGACAACAGACGGCAGAACGGCAAACAGCAAACAGCAAACTGCAAGCTGCAAACAGCGCGCTCTGGCCCTGTCGTCTGTTGTCTGTCCTCTGTCGTCACAGGGTCTGTTAGCCTTCCGCGATGACAAGCGTTTCCGAGCTGCCGTCCGACGGCGCTGGCGTGCGCGGGATCACGTTCGCGAGTTGGCTGCACGACACGGTGCCGATGCCCGACGCGATCGGCGGGCGGCTGCGCGCGCTCGAAGGCGATGCCACTCCGACCCTGAGCGAGCTGCGCGCCGCGCTCGGCTTCGGCCTCGACCTCTCGGACGTGTGGGCGGCGTATGAAGGACTGGCGCCGGACTTCACGCGGCCGCAGGAGGACGCGTCGCTCGCTTCGCTGCTCGACACGCTGTGGCGCGCGGTGCGTGGCACGCGCGTCGTGCAGGCGCGGATCATCGCCGGCGGCGACCCAAGCGCCGCGCGCGAGCGCGGGCCGATCGCGCTGCGGGAGGGCGAGCGGCTCGCGCTGCTCGTGGTCGCGGCGAACGAGACAGACTCCGAAGCGGAGTTCTCGGCGGAGGCGCGTGGCGTCGGCGCCTGCATGGCCGTCGCACCTGGTCGCGCCCGCGCGCTGCTGCTCGACGCGGGGCCGCTGCCTGCGGGGTCGTATCTGCTGCCGCTGATGCTCGTCGCCAACGGGCGCGTGACAACGCTGGACCTCCCCATCGAGTGCGCGGCCGCCGGCACGCTGGCCGTGCGGATCATCGATGATGCGTCAGGCGTGTCGGTGGCCGCGCGCGTGTACTGCGCGGACGACGTCGGACCGGTGGCGCCCGCAGGCGTGACGCTGCGACGCGACCAGCACGGCAACGCCTGGTTCCACGCCGAAGGCGGCTTCGAGGCGACGGCCGCCGGACGCGCGCGCATGGGCGTCGTCCGCGGCATCGAGTACGAGCCCGTCGACCTGGAAGTCAGCGTGCGGCCCGACGCGGTGACGACGGCAGACGTCCGCCTGCGGCGCTGGTCGCACATGGCGGCGGACGGCTGGCGCAGCGGTGACGTCCACGTGCACCTGCACTACGGCGGCGAGCTGGCACTGGCGCCGGAAGACGCGGCGCTGGCGGCGCGCGCCGAGGACCTGCACGTCCTGCACATGATGGTCGCGAACTGCAATGACGGCGCGCGCGTCCTCGACCGCGAGTTCTTCGCGGGCGCACCGCACGCACTGAGCGACGGCGAGCACATCGTGCAGTGGGGCGAGGAGTTCCGCAACAGCCTCTACGGCCACATGTGCCTGTTCGGTATCGACGCGCTCGCCGAGCCCGTGTGCACGGGCGTCGCCTTCAGCGCGCATCCCCACGATTCGCCGGCGAACGCGACGCTCGCCGCGTCGGCGCGCACGGCGGGCGGCACGGTGAGCTACGCGCACCCGGTGCTGGAGGACGGCATCGACCTGGACCGCGTGTTCTCGGTGGCGCGGACGGTAGAGGCGAAGGAGCTGCCCGTCGACGCGGCGCTCGGGCGCATCGACGCCGTGGACATCATGTCGTACCCGGGGAAGGACATGGACGCGGCGCGCCTGTGGTAC
>JAKAMA010000227.1 GCA_021813085.1 Chloroflexota bacterium
CGAAGGCAATGAGGCGTCCCTGGGTGACACGCCCGTCGACGTGGATCTCGACGGTCATAGTGCTCCTCTCAGCTCGGGACGAGCCTACGACCGGGGCCGAGGGAATGGTGGCTGTGAGCGGTCACACGGAGCGCCGCTGTCCTCCACGGCGAGATCCGCGGGCTCTCCGGCGCCATGCAAACGTACCCACCAGACGACACTGAACGTCCCCACTGAGCACGGGATGAGCGAAGCTCCCACCGAGGGACGGTGTATCCCGTGCACCCGGTCGGTGGGAGTCGTCGCGTAGTATACCGCCCGCCGCCTCCGGAGGAGCAACCGCGCCACGGTCGCCGTGGGCCGGCATCGTCGCCGGTGCCCGCTCGCTCGATCTTGATCACGTCCTTGATCACGTCGGCGCCGGAAGGCGAGGCGGTCGAGGTCGCCGGAGTCGACGCACAGGCCCGACCTCCGGCTTCCGCCGTCCGATCGCCCCTGCAAGGACATCCGCATCCTCGACCTGACCGTTCCACCCTGGGACGGCGGGCGTGACGAAGGGCGAGGCGTACGCGCGGGCCGGCCTCGCGCGGCGCCAATCGCGCCTCGATCCCGGTGCGCGGTGGATGGCGGATGACGAGCGCTTCGCCGACGCCGTGAACAGGCTGAAAATTGAAGGCGAGCCCCGGGCGCGGCCCCACGGGTTGGCCGCTGGCCGTCGCGCTACACTGCCGCCCACATGGGCGACCTAACGCTGCACCTGGTGCCGGCAGAGTACTTCCGCGACTGCGACCGCGACGCGCCGTACCTGCCCGAGCGCTTCGAGCAGGACGGCTTCATCCACTGCACCGACGGCGCCGAGGAGCTGGCGCGCACCGGCACCCGCCACTATCGCGATGACCGCCGGATGTACGTCGCGCTGGTCATCGACAAACGGCGCGTCCAGCCTGCGGTCCGGTACGAGGACGAGGCGTCCCTGTACCCGCACATCTTCGGCGCGCTCAACCGCGACGCCATCGTCGCGGTCGTGCCGGTGCTGCGCGCGGCCGACGGCGCGTTCCTGCCGCCGCGGCTGCCGGGATAGCCGCGGCGCGTTCCCGCGCATCTTGACGCCCGGTGCGCGGCGGAGGGCGACACCGGGGGGCCCGTGCTATCCTGCGCTGCCTTGGGAGGAAATACATGCACAGGTTGCCCGCGCCGCTCGTCATCGCGCTCGTGATCGTGACGCTTGCGGCCGCGCCGGCGTGCGGCGGCGGCGGCAGCGCGAGCCCGACCGCGGCACCGACCGGTGCCCCGTCAGTGGACGCAACGGCCGCGGTTGCGGCTTCGCCGGCTGCCCAGGGCTCGGCGACGCCGGCGATCGCGGCGGCCGTCCTCGCCACATCCGACCTGCCGGCAGGGTGGGTCGGCGGGCGCCTGCAGCAGCCGCAGATCACGACCAACGCCTGCGACGTCACGTTCGACACGCTTGCCAGCAGAGCGCGTTGGCGGACGGTGTTCATCAACGGCCAGGCCGGCATCTTCGAGAGTGTCGCCGCGTACGGGCCCGGCGACGCCCAACGTGCGGTCGAGCAGATCCGTTCTGCCTTCGCCTCGTGCCAGCAATGGTCGCGTGTGCTCAATAACAACCGGCTGGCGACCTACACGTGGTCGAAGCTGGACAACGTCGCGCCGCCGGCGGACGAGACGCTGGCCTATACCGTCCACATCGCCATCACGCCGCCTCGGTCGGAGGGCACGGACGAGTTCGTCGTCGTGCGGCACGGCGACGTCGTGATGATCCTGTCGCACCTCATGACGGGGACGGGCGACGTCGCGGTCACGCGCGGATTCGTCCAGAAGGCGGACCGGAAGGTCGCGGCGGTCGCCGGATCGTACTGAGGTTCACGTCCGATGCCTGCCTCGACCGTGTGAGCCCGCTGACCGCAGGCCGCGCGACGCTACGCCTCGGCGTAGCCCTGCGACGTGAGAAACTGCTTCGCCTCATCGACGCTGTTGAAGACGCGCGAGCCGAGGCCGTCCAGCGCGTCGACCACGTCATCGTCGGCGCCGTCGTCGTAGGCGGCGTCGACGATGCTGGCGCGCTCGACGCGGCCGCTCGCCGAAAAGCCGTCCTCGATGTACCGCGCGATCTTGCTCCACTTCACTGCCATGGATGCTCCTTCGTCGCTGGGCTGCGGGCGGCGGGAGTATAGCGGCCAGCGCGCGGAGGCGAAACGGCGTCAGGCGCCGGCCGTGATGTCGCGGCGGCGGTAGGCGAAGAGGGCGAGCGCGACAAAGCCCACGATGTACAGGATGAGCACGAGCGTCGCACCCTCCAGCGAGTTCACATTCTGCCCGATGAGGTCGGCCCGCGAGGCGCCGAAACGCGGCAGCGCCGCCGGCAAGGCGTTCTGCGCGCTGATCACGTCGACGTTCGCGTTCAGCAGATAGTTCGGGATGTCCTTCCACGGACTGCCGCCCGCGCGCATCAGCCCCGTGACGAGCGGCTCGATGAACGCCGTGCCGATGCCTGCCGCGGCACCCGCGAGCGTCGAGCGCCCGATGACGGCTGCGGCGAAGCCGAGGCTGATGTAGGGAGCCATGACGAACAGCGTGCGCCCGAACGCTGCGAACTCGCCCCGAACGAAGGACGCCGTGACGAAGCTGTAGTCCGAGCCACCGTTCGCGTACGTGATGATCGCGCTGTAGGCGACCGCGACGAGCACGGCCAGCAGGACCCCGAACGCGGTCAGCGCGAAGATGACGGCGAGCTTCGCCAGCAGCAGCCGCACGCGTCCGCTCGACGCGGTCGCCATCAGCCGAACCGTCCCCCAGGCGTACTCGCTGCCGACGGCGCCCGCGGCGAGAATGATCGCGAGGATCGTCCCGAACGACCCGGCGATCTCGAGCGCGAACGGCACCGAGCCCTGCAGGAAGAGCGCCCGCCGCAGGTCCTCTGCGGAGAACTGGTTGTGCTCGCCGAAATGCGAGACACGCCCGCTGATGCTCCAGAGCACGGTGTAGAGCAGGATGACGAGTGCGATCAGCAGGATGCCGACAACCCACGTCATCATGCGTTTGCGCAGCTTGAAGAACTCGACGTGGAGGAGGCGCGTCATGCCGGCGACTCCTCGCCGGTGAGGTCGAGGAAGACGCTCTCCAGCTCCGTCTCCCACGGCGAGAGCTCGGCGACGTACACGCCCTGCATCGCGAGCACCCGGTTGAGCTCGGCAGCGCGGGCCACCGGGGCCGAGGCGCGCAGGTAGCCATCGAGCCGGTCGACGCCCCGCACCCAGTCGATGCCGCCGAGCGCGCGGGCGAGCGCCTCGTTGTCGTCGGCGCGGAGGCGCAGGTACTGGCCGCGGCCGAGCAGCTCATCGACGGTGCCCTCGGCCACCAGGCGGCCCTGCTTGACGATCGCCACGCGGTCGCTCACGGCCTGCACCTCGTGGAGCAGGTGACTGCAGAGGAAGACGGAGTGGCCCTCCCGCGCCAGGCGCGGGACGAGCTCGCGCACCTCGCGGGTGCCCGCGGGGTCGAGGCCATTCGTCGGCTCGTCGAGGATGACGAGATCCGGGTTGCGCAGCAGCGTGGAGGCGATGCCGAGCCGCTGCTTCATGCCGAGGGAGTAGTTCTTGTAGGGGTCGCGGGCGCGCTCCCGCAGTCCGACGAGCTCGATCATCTGGTCGATGCGGGCGTCGGGAATATCACCGAGCGCGATGGCGACGGCGCGCAGGTTGTCGTAGCCGGAAAGGTACGGGTAGAAGGCCGGTGACTCGATGACCGCCCCGATGCGCTTCAGCACGGGCCAGGGGCGGGTGGCCATGTCGTCGCCGAAGATCAGCGCGCGGCCCTTCGTAGGGCGCACCAGTCCGAGCATCATGCCCACGGTGGTGCTCTTGCCGCTGCCGTTCGGGCCGAGGAAGCTGAAGACCTCGTTCGAATGGACGCGCAGGTTCATGTCCGCGACGGCCGTCAAGCTGCCGTAGCGCTTCCAGAGCCCCTCGGTGCGCAGGATCTCTCGCTGTTCCAACGTGCGCTCATCATACCGGGTGCGGGCAGGGCGGGTGAACGCGGAGTCGCGCCGAACGCACGGCCCGGTGAGCGACCACGCGAAGCACCCGTCAGAGCGCGCCGACCTCGCCCAAGGGACGGTGCGAGCACGCGCATGGCCTCGAGTTGAGGCGAGCGCCGCGGATTCGCTACCATGCGCGGGCCGGGCGCCACCCGGCGGTCGCCTTCCCCGGTAGCTCAATGGTAGAGCAATCGGCTGTTAACCGATGGGTTGTAGGTTCGAGTCCTGCCCGGGGAGCCAGACTACAACTCGGGTGTCCCCGTTGAACCGCCGATTCCGGTCGGCGACGAACAGGGGCATGTACTTGGCGCGGGGGAGTATCTCCGCGACCTGTTCACCCGAGACAACGATGCGCTCGAAGACTTCCCGCACAAAGCGGCGCTGCTCCGCCGGCGCGGTCTGCGAGAAGAGCCGCCCGGCATCCTTCAGGTAGCTCGCTACGCGCTTGGCGTCGATCATCGAGGCGGGGCGGGCGCCCGCGTCCAGCGCCGCCTGCAGTGGTCGCACCTCGTCCCGATAGCGATCTTCGTCGATCTCGCCTTGCGCGTACAATCGCTGCCACCGTTCGATGGCGAGCCGGAGCCTCCTGGCGGCATGCGGGTCTGCGGCTTGTTGCCTGGCGATCTGCGCGGTAACCGCCGCGATGTCCGCCGCCTCCACGAGCATTCCCGACACGTACGCGCCGATCTGGGCCTCCAGCAGATCCGCGGCGACCATTCTCTGACGGCACGCGAGCTTGCCGTTTCGGGCGGC
>JAKAMA010000228.1 GCA_021813085.1 Chloroflexota bacterium
TCTTCGTGCATGATGCGCTTCGGCGAGAGCTCCTTGCCCGTCAGGAACGCCGGGCAGTTGATCTCGCAGCGGCCGCACTCGGTGCAGGTGTAGGGGTCGAGCATCTGCTTCCACGTCAGGTCCTGAACGAGGCCGGCGCCGAAGCGCTCCTGGTGCTCGAAGTCCCGGATCGGCCGCAGTTGCCCCGTCGGCGCGACGCGGCGGAAGAGGATGTTGAACGGCACCGTCAGCACGTGCGAGTGCTTGCTGTATGGCAGGTAGTTGAGGAAGAGCAGGAAGTCGTAGAGGTGCGCGTACCACCAGAAATCCAGGAAGCCCTGCTGCGTCCCCCGCGACATGCCGATGCCATCCCAGACGCGCGCGAGGCCGTAGGCGAGAAACGACCACGCCTGGCCCGCGTGCGGGTCGGTCGCGATCTCGAAGCTGTTCACGAAGACGTCCGTCACCATCAGGAACGCGATGAAGAAGAGGATCAGCCAGCCGTCGAGGTTGAGCGACATCCGTGCCGGCTTCCAGAACACGCGCTGGTACGCCGCCATCAGGCAGCCGACGATGACGAGGATGTTGAAGAGGTCCATCGGCGCCCGCACGAGCACGTCGTAGTAGCTGCCGCCGAGGTGCTCGAGCGAGATGCTGGTGCTGAATCCTTTGAGCAGGAAGTTCAGCGTACGGACCTGCAGGACGAGGAAGCCCCACCAGATCATCGTGTGCAGGACGCCGCTGTACCAGTAGCGACGCCGCGCCACGCGCGCGTTGCCCAGCAGATACGGCACGAGCGAGACGAGCCGCTCGATCAGCCGGTCGAAGCGGTTATCGCCGCGGCCGGTGGCGAAGACGGCGACCCTGGTGCCGACGGAGTACGCGAAGAAAGCCAGCGCCGCCGCGAACGAGATGAAGTAGAGGTAGTTGCCGGGGAATTCGTGCGTTGGCAGCACGCGTCTTCCTCCCTCCGTCGCAAGCGGGCGATGCACCCGCACGGGATCATATCGGCGCGATCCGCGACGGGCAATCGAACGGAAAGCGGGAGGCGGGAGGCGGGACGCGGGACGCGGGAGACGGGAGACGGGCACTCGGAGCGCGGGCCGCGCACCCACCGCCCGGCGCAATCCCGTCGTAGCCGGAGCGCGGGCCTTCCCATGCGGGCCGTACGGCAGCCCGCGCGCCGGTCGCGCACCGACGGCATCGTCCCGCACCCCGCCGGCGACGCGTGCGCCTGCCAACACGCACCACGCCCCTCTGCGCTCGTCTGCGACGTCTGCGGATGCCCCCGGCCCACGTACGTAACGGCGCCCGCCGTGGACGCGCCCCCGCCACCTGCTATCATCCCCGCGTGGCCGGCGCCTCGCCCGGCCTCCTGTCCTTCACGTGGATCGCGAGCGGGACTCATGGGCCATCAGGGCAAGCAGTACAACGTCGCCGTCGTCGGCGCCACGGGCATCGTCGGCGCCGAGTTCCTGAAGATCGTCGCCGAGCGCCGCTTCCCCCTCAAGGGGCTGAAGCTGCTCGCCACGGAGCGCTCCGCCGGTCGCCGCATCCGCTTCGGCGAGGGCGAGGTCGAGGTCGAGGCGACGACCCACGCCTCGTTCGCCGGCGCCGACTTCGTCTTCATCTCCGCGTCCGGCGCCGCCTCGCGCGAGTACGCGCCCGCCGCCCGCGACGCCGGCGCCATCGTCATCGACGACTCGAGTGTCTGGCGCCAGGACCCGGACGTGCCGCTCGTCGTGCCGGAGGTGAACGCGGACGACGTGGTCCGGCACAAGGGCATCCTGGCGATCCCCAACTGCTCGACGACGCCGCTCGTCATGTGCCTCTGGCCGCTGCACCGGCGGAACCCCGTCACGCGCGTCATCGCCGACACGTACCAGTCCGTCGCCGGCACCGGGGCCGCCGCAGTCGCCGAGCTCGAGGAGCAGTCGCGCGCCTGGACCGAAGGGCGCGAGACCGTGCCGCACGCCTATCCCCACCAGATCGCCTTCAACCTGCTGCCGCACATCGACACGTTCCTGGACAGCGGCTACACGAAGGAAGAGTGGAAGATGATGGCGGAGACCCGGAAGATCATGCACGAGCCGGCCCTGGCGCTCTCGGCCACCTGCGTGCGCGTGCCCGTCTTCGTCAGCCACAGCCTCGCCGCGCACGTCGAGTTCGAGCGCCCGATGGACGCCGACGCCGTGCGCGACGCGCTGCGCGAGGCGCCCGGCCTCGTCGTGCAGGACGACCCCGACGTCAACCTGTACCCGATGCCGCGCAGCGCCGCCGGCCGCGACCCCGTCTACGTCGGCCGCATCCGCCAGGACATGTCGCACCCGAACGGCATCGCCATGTGGATCGCGTCCGACAACCTGCGCAAGGGCGCCGCCCTCAACGCCGTCCAGATCGCCGAGGAGATGATCGCCCGGCGCCTGGTCTGAGCCGCCACCGCTGAACGACTTGCTATGAACTGTTCACCATGAACTACGGACCCACCCCCGGCCGCGTCCTCACCGCGATGGTCACGCCGTTCACACGCGATGGCGCGGTGGACTACGCCGGCGCGCGCCGGCTCGCGTCGGCGCTCGTCGACTCCGGCTCCGACGGCGTCGTCGTCACCGGGACCACCGGCGAGGCGCCGACGCTCTCCGCGCCCGAGAAGCTGCGCCTCTGGAGCGAGGTGAAGGACGAGCTGGGCGCCCGCGCCAGCGTGATCGCCGGCTCCGGCGACAACTGCACCGCCGACACCATCGACCTGAGCCGCGAGGCCGTGCGCACCGGCGTCGACGCGCTGCTGCTGACCACGCCCTACTACAACAAGCCGACCCAGGAGGGCATCGAGCGCCACTTCGCCGCCGTCGCGGACGCGGTCGCGGCGCCCTGCATCCCCTACAACATCCCCGGCCGCACGGGCGTGAACGTCACCGCCGAGACGCAGCTCCGGCTCGCCCGCCTCGGCAACGTGATCGGCGTCAAGGAGTCCAGCGGCGACCTCGCGCAGATCGCCCGCGTGATCGAAGGCGCCGGGCCGGGCTTCCGCGTCTGGTCGGGGAACGACGAAGACACCTTCCACGTCGTGTCGATGGGCGGCTACGGCGTCATCAGCGTCGCCACGCACCTCGTCGGCCGCCAGGTCGCGGCGATGGTCGCCGCCGCCGCGGCGGGCCGCACGGGCGAGGCGGCGGCGCTCCACCGCCGGCTGCTGCCGCTGGTCGATGCCCTCTTCTGTGTCACGAACCCCGTGCCGGTCAAGTACGCGCTGGGCCAGCTCGGCGTCCCCGTCGGCGGCTTCCGCCTGCCCCTCTGCGAGCCCGACGACGCCTCCGCCGCGCGCATCATGGCCGAGGTGCGCCGCCACACCATCGACCTGCCCATCGCCGCCCGCGCGTAGCACGATCTGGTAGGCTGGCCGCGGGAGGCGCGCATGGCTGACGTAAAGATCGTCGTCGAGAAGCACCCGGATGGCTACGTCGCGTACCCGCTCGGTGTCCAGGGCGCCGTCGTTGGCGAGGGCGATACCATGGACGAAGCGCTGAGGGATGTCACGTCCGCCCTCAAGTTCCACATCGCAACCTTCGGCGCCGAAGTGATCGACAGCGAATCGCCCGTGCTGGAAGCCTTCATCGTCGAAGCCGCACCAGCCGTCTGATGCCGAAGTTCCCGGTTGACGCGCCCAGGGCGCGCGTCCTGGAGGCGCTGGCGATCTTGGGGTTTTCGATCGAGCGCGAGCGGGAACACATCTCGCTACTACGCCACAACGCCCGATGGCACCCGGACGCCGTTGACCATGCCGAATCACCCCACGATCAAGGGTTCGACGCTGCGGACGATCTGTACGCAGGCGGGCATTGACCGCGCCGAGTTCCTCGCCGCGGACGAGAAGACGTGAACTGGCGGCGGCCGGGCCTGAGCGCCGGCGGCCGAGGTGCGCCGCCATACCATCCACCTGCCGCTGCCGGTGTAGAATGAGGCGCGATGACGACGAAGCAAGAGGCAATTCAGCTCATCGAACGCATGCCTGACGGGGCGTCGCTCGAAGACATCTTCGCGGAGCTGTACTTCAAGATGAAGGTCGAGCAGGCGCTGGGTGAAGTGGCTGCGGGACGCGTGGTATCCGACGACGAAGCCAGGGAGCGCTTCGCGAAGTGGCTCAACTCGCCTGGTCGCTGATCGCGCTCGACAATTTCCTTCACGGCTATTGCATCGTCGAAGCCGCTTCGCGCCAGCAGCCCATGCGTGCTTCAATGCGGCCGTGCCCGGCCTCCAACCTCCGACCTCCGGCCCCCGCCTGATCCTGGGCATCGAGACGTCGTGCGACGAGACCGCCGCCGCCGTCGTCGCGTCGGGCCGCTGGCTGCGCTCGAACGTCATCGCCTCGCAGTTCCACCTGCACGCCGCATACGGCGGCGTCGTGCCCGAGGTCGCCTCGCGCCATCATCTTGAGGTGATCCTGCAGGTCGTCGACGCCGCGCTCGCCGATGCCGGTGCCGGCTGGCGCGACCTGGCGGCCGTCGCCGTCACCGCCGGGCCAGGGCTCGCGGGCGCGCTGCTCGTGGGCGTCAACACGGCCAAGACGTTTGCCTACGCCCACGGCCTGCCCCTGCTCGCCGTCAACCACCTGGAAGCGCACCTCTACGCCAACTGGATCGAGCCGGACGGCCCGTCGGCGGCCGGGGGTCGCGCCTACCGTGAGCCGGAGCTGCCCGCGCTCGGCCTGATCGTCTCCGGCGGCCACACGGACCTCGTGCTGATGCGCGGCCACGGCGACCACCGGCGCCTCGGCGGCACGCGCGACGATGCCGCCGGCGAGGCCTTC
>JAKAMA010000229.1 GCA_021813085.1 Chloroflexota bacterium
CCGCCGTGCGCTCGGCCACCTTCACCGCCGTGCCGACGGCCACCTTCACCGCCGTGCCGACGGCCACCAACACGCCGGTGCCGCCCACCGCGACCTTCACCGCCGTACCGACGGCGACCTTCACCGCCGTACCGACGGCCACGTTTACCGCCGTACCGACGGCCACCTTCACCGCCGTGCCGACGGCCACCTTCACCGCCGTACCGACGGCGACCTTCACCGCCGTACCGACGGCGACCTTCACCGCCGTACCGACGGCGACCTTCACCGCCGTGCCGACGGCCACCTTCACCGCCGTGCCGACGGCCACCTTCACCGCCGTGCCGACGGCCACCTTCACCGCCGTGCCGACGGCGACGCTCACGCCCTCCGCATCGCCCACGGTGACGCCGACGCCGGGCCCGGGGGTTGTCCAGTGGCTGAAGTCGCCGGCGGCCGGACAGATCTTCCTCACCGACGGCACGCAGACGTTCCAGTTCGACGAGGTGCTCTACAACCAGACCGACCCGAACGGCCTCGGTGGCTTCTCGTTCGACATCAACTTCGACCCGACGATCTGGCAGCAGCCGAGCGTCGACCTCTCGCCGGCGGTCGTGCTCTTCGCGAGCACCGGGCGGCTGCTGAGCTGCAACATCAGCCTGCTCACGGCTAACGTGGACCACATCGTCTGCGCCAGCACGGGCACGCTCGGTACGGGGCCGGTGTTCACCGGGCCTAAGGTGATGGCGCACGTCACCCTGCGGCCGCGCGACATCGTGGTGGGGCAGATCCGGCCGAACAAGGAGAACGGCATCGTGACGGCCGTGAAGGACACGAACGTGACGGTGGCGAACACCTGTGGCCAGCCGCTGAACGACGGGACGATCCAGCCGCTCCCTGGTCAGCCGGAATGTCAGGGACTGCTGCTGACGGGCGTCCTGCCGGGCGGGCTGCTGCCGCAGAGCATGACGGTGGTGACGATCCGCCGCCTCGAGGGCGACGTCACCAAGGACTGCAGCGTGGACGTCGCCGACATGCAGTTGGAGGCGAGCAAGTACGGCACCGCCGGCGGCAGCCTGGTGTACAACGTCTTCTACGACGTGAACTCGCCGCTCTCGAACGGCGACGGCCAGATCGACATCCTGGATGTCCAGTTCGTGTACGGACGGTTCGGCAGCACCTGCCTGAGCCCGATCCCTCCCCAGGCGCCGCAGGCGCTGCCCTGACGGCTGCCCCGGGGCCGCCCGCTTTCTTGACAGGCTCCTCTCCCTCACTGCCTACTTGACCGGTTATCCTCAGGGGTCTCCATAGCTGAGACCACCCGGTGGCGTCGTCGGCAGTGCAACAGCGCATGCCGGCTGTCCGTTGTACTGAGCAGAGAACGGCATAGCGAAGATGACCGAACCCGCCACCTCGACGCGTCCGCGCGGCACGCTGCGCCTGCCCCTCGTGGCGGCGGTGCTCCTCGCCGTCCTCGCGGCCTCCGGGCCGGCGGTGGGGACAAGGACGGTGCAGGCGGCCAGCCTGCCTGCGGTCCTGTGGCAGAAGCAGCCATCGCAGATCTCCGTCACGCTGACGAGCGCGGCACAGACCGTGAGCTTCGACGAAGTGATGAGCAACCAGTCCGACCCGAACGGATTCGGTGCCTTCACGTTCACTGTCCGCTACGACCCGACGATCTGGCAGGTGCCGGCGATCGACATGAGCCCGGCGGTCGCGCTGTTCGCGGCGGCGGGCCGCATCCTGCAGTGCGGATCGCGGCCTTCGCCCGCGGGCCAGTTGACCATGGTGTGCCCGAGCACCGGCACGTTCGCGGTCGGGCCGGTCTGGACGGGGCCGCAGACGCTGGCCATCGTGACGCTGACGCTGACGCCCCAGACGGCGCAGGCGATCCTGGCGGGCGGGTCGGGGCTGCAGACGACGGTCTTCGACGCGGCGCAGGTCTCGAACACGTGCGGGCAGCCGCTCAACGACGGGACGGTCCAGCCCGTGGCCGGGCAGCAGGAGTGCAACGGCAATCTGCTGCCGGGGCTCTCCGGCGGCGGCATCGTGCTCAACCCCGGCAGCACCTCGATCACGATCTTGAGCCCGGCCACGCCGACGGCGACGGCCACAGCGACAGCGACAGCGACGGCCACCGCCACATCGACGGCAACGGCCGCGCCGACGCCGACGGCGACGGCCACCGCGACATCGACGGCGACGGCCACGCGGACGCCGACGCTGACGGCGACGTCCACTGCGACGGCGACGCCAACGCTGCCTTCACCACCACCGCCCCCCGCGACGGCCACGCCCGTCCCCGGCACACCCATCGCCACGCGCACGTCGGTCACGCTGCCTTCCACGCGCACGCCCGAGGCAACGCCCGCACCCTGCGGCGAAGACGCCAGTTGGTGGACGGCGCACCCCGACGCCTGGCCGCTGACGCGGCTGACACTGGGGGGCGTCGCGTACGACCAGGCGGAGCTGCGCGCGCTGCTCGGCGTGCGCCATCCGCCGCCGCCCGGCGCGCTCGCGCAGCAGCTCATCGCCACCCGGCTCAACATCGCGGCGTTCGGCGACCGCGCGGGCATCGGCGCGACGGCCGCGCTGGCGGACCGGCAGCTCGCGGAGGCGGGCGGGAAGCTGCCGCTGACGGACGTGCCACCCTACCTCGCGACGGGGATGCAGTGGCTGGCGGGTGCGCTCGCGCGCTACAACGACGACTGCGCCAGCATCTCGACGGTGCTCGGGACGACGCGCGTCCGGCCACCAACGTCGTTCCCGCGCACGGGCGTCACACCGGACGCGCGCGGGGGCTCGCGCCTGGGCACGGCGATCAGCGTCGGCAGCCTGATCGCGGGCGTCGCCCTCGTCCTCTTCCTCCGGAGGAAGCTGTTCCGCAGGCGCGACTGATCAGCGACTGATGCGCTCCGGCCGCGTCAGGCCTGGAACTTCAGCGACGCGAGCGCCTGGTCGAAGAAGGTCCGGAACTGAGCCGCCTGATCGACGGGCGCGGCGAGCGTGACCATCCAGCGGCAGCCCCCCTCGACGAGCAGGACATCGATCTTTGCGACGGCATTCGCCTGGCCGGGCGCGGTCTGCTCGGGCAGCGGCTGGGTGTAGGCGAACTCGTACGCGGGCTTGCCCGCGACGGTGACGGCGGTCGGCGTGACGGGCTGGCGTACGATCTGCGAGAGGTACTGCGCCCAGCCGTCGCGGAAGGCGACCGTGGTGGCCTGGTCCGGGCGGGGCTTCAGGCAGACGACACTGATGTTCGGCTGGATGCCACCGACGGTCGCCGGCGAGAAGAACGCATCGGTCGGGAAGCGCGCGTTGGCCTTATCGAAGACCTCATCGGGCTTGACGAGCCAGCCCGCCGGGACATCGATGCTGTAGCCCTTCTGGCCGAAGGTGTAGGTCCGGCCGTTGACCTGCGGGGTCGGGTACGGCGTCGGGCGCGTGACCGGTGACGTTGCCGTCGCCTGCGGCGTGCCGGCCGCGGATGGTGTCGCGGTGCCGCCCGCACCGGACTTGGAGCTGCTGCAGGCGACGGCGAGCGCGACCACCGCGAGCGCACTGAGCGCGATGGCGGCGCGGCGCAGCGTCACGGGCTCACCGTGATCGTCGCGTCGTGCAGGGGCAGGGTGATTGCTTCCTGGGCGACAGCGGGGTTCGCCCAGGGGGCGAGGAACGTCCCGAATGAACCTCCGCTGGCAAAGGGGGCGAAGTGCAGGCTGGTGGTGCCGGCGCTGAGTACCTGGAAATGGAAGATGGCAAGCGCACCGGCGTTCGTCACATTGGTGGAGCCGAGGCGCGTGCAGGCCGCTATGGCCCTGCCGGCCGAAATAGTGTTGGGAGCACAGAACACCTGATTCGCGGGGCCCATGGCGCCACCGTAGTCGATGCCGGTGACCTTCAGCAGCGACGCATCGAACGTGAGGTCGACCTGGAACACTCCGTACGCGGGCGGGCCCACGATGTTGGCGGTCACGTCGAACGTGCCGCTGGGATTCGGTGGCACGGTAAGGGTGAAGCCGGCGTCCGGAGGGACGTTCGCAGGGGTCGCAGCGACACCGGGGCCGGTGGCCGGCGTTGATCCGGCGGTTACCGAGCCGCTGGCGGCCGACGGGGCGGGCGTCTGGCCCGGGGCCAGCGTGGCGCCAGGGACGACGGTGCCGGCCGCCGTAACCATGGTGCCCGCCGCAGCGCCCGGCGTCCCGGGGGCCGCGTTCACGACGCCGTCCGCCGTGAGCGGCACGCCGGCGGTCGCGGCGGCGACGATCGTGGCGGCGGCCTGGCCCGTAACGGGTGTGCCGGCAATCACGACGGTGCCGTTCGCGAACACGGTCGCGGGGATGATGCCGGGGGTCACGGTGGCCTTCGGCTTCGAGCTCGACGAGCAGGCGGCGGCCACGGCGATCAGGCCGAAGGCGCCAACGACGAATCCCAACCAACGCAGCATCTCGCCTCCCTCGATGGACCTGGCTCCCATCCCCACGTGCCGCGGCGGGTCGGCGTCGCATTATAGACCACCGAAGGCCGGCGCTGGCCGGCCCTCGGTAGTTCGCGTCAACGCTCCGTCAAGTTTGTCAGGGGCACTGGAGCACGCTCTTCTGGTAGCTGCCGGCCATGATGGCGAAGTCGAGGATGTTGATGGTGCCGTCAGCGTTCTGGTCGACGCGCGGGTTGTATCCGGGGTCGCCCGTCGACAACCGGTAGGAGGACCCGGCGGTCGAGAAATCCAGGATGTTGACGACGTGATCCATGTTCACGTCCGCCCGCATGATCGGGCAGTAGTTCGTGGGGTCGGTGCCCAAGGCA
>JAKAMA010000230.1 GCA_021813085.1 Chloroflexota bacterium
GGCGCACGTTACGGTGACGCGGGTCGAGCCGGAGATCTTTGTCGCACCACCGCCGGGCGCCGCCGTCTACAAGAGCGAGGGCAAGCAGCGCGACGAGGCGCTCTACTTCGACCAGATGCTCGCCGACCGCACGGCCTTCATCGCCGGCCAGTCGCGGGACGGGCAGCCGGTGTACGGCAACCTAGAGTTCCTCGACGGGACGCGGGGGGCGCACATGAACATCAGCGGCATCAGCGGCGTCGCGACGAAGACGAGCTACGCGCTGTTCCTGCTGTACTCGCTGCTGCACTCGGGCGTGCTCGGCAAGCACGCCCCGAACACGAAGGCGCTGATCTTCAACGTCAAGGGCGAGGACCTGCTCTTCCTCGACAAGCCGAACAACAAGCTCGACGCCGATGCGCGCGCGCGCTACGAGGCGATGGGCCTGCCCGCGGGGCCGTTTCAGAGCGTCGGCATCTGGTCGCCGGTGCAGAAGGGCGGCGACCTGCTGATGCCGGCGTCGGAATCGCGGACGGAGGGGGTGACCGCGTTCGCCTGGTCGCTCTCCGACTTCTGCCGGCAACGGATGCTCCGTTTCCTCTTCGCCGAGGCCGACAGCGAGACGAGCCAGCTCTCGTTCGTCATCCGGCTGGTCGAAGAGTGGCTGGCCAGGCCGACGATTGTGTGCGACCCCGACGAGCGCGGCTTCGTGACGGTGGCCGGCGCCGAGATCGTCACGGCGCGCAGCTTCTCCGATCTGGCCGACGCGATCGAGGCGAACATCGGCACGATCGCCCAGCACGCCGCGGAGGGGACGCGCAACGCGTTCATCCGCCGGCTGTCCGACGCGGCGGCGACCGCGGGCCACCTGGTGCGCGCGATCCCGCCGGCGCAGGCGAAGGAGCACAGCATCCGCGTGCTCGACGGCGACGCCGGCAGGCAAGTCAGCGTCATCGACATCCACGGCCTGCCGGACCGCGCGAAGCGCTTCGTCGTCGGCGTCGTCGTGCGGCGGCTGGTCGAGCAGAAGGAGGCGATGGGGCAGCGGCCGCTCGTCTTCCTCGTGCTCGACGAGCTGAACAAGTACGCGCCGCGCGAGGGCTGGAGCCCGATCAAGGAGGTGATCCTGGACATCGCCGAGCGCGGCCGCAGCCTCGGCGTCATCCTCGTCGGCGCGCAGCAGACGGCGAGCGAGATCGAGCGGCGCGTCACGGCGAACGCGTCGTTCCGCGTCGCCGGCCGGCTGGACGCGGCCGAGGGCGCACGCGCGGAGTACGGCTTCCTCACCGATGCCGCGAAGGCGCGCGCGTCGATCCTCAAGCCCGGCACGATGTTCCTGCACCAACCGGAGATCCCGGTGCCGCTGCTCGTGCAGTTCCCCTTCCCCGCCTGGGCCACGCGCAAGGATGAGGTCGACCGCTCCGGGGAGCAGGCGGGGCCCGCGCTGCGCGGCGGCAGGCTGCAGTAGCGATGCGTCTGCTGCACACGAGCGACTGGCACCTGGGCCGGACGATCCGCGGCCTCTCACGGCAGGACGAGTGCGAGCGCGTCGTCCAGCAGGCCGCCGATGTCGCCATCAGCGAGCGCGTCGACGCCGTGCTGATCGCCGGCGACACGTTCGAAACGTTCGCGCCGCCCGCGGACGCCGAGCGCCTGCTGTACGACGCGCTGTCGCAGCTCCTCCGCGCGGGCATCCGCGTGGTGATGATCGCGGGCAACCACGACTCGGCGCCGCGCATGGACGCGCTCGCCGGCGTGCTGAGCATCGCGGGGGCGCAGTGCGTCGGCTCGGTGCCGAGGGCGGCGTCAGACACCGTGCTGACGCTGCCATCGCGCGACGGGTCGGAGGCAGCGACGGTGGTCGCGCTGCCGTGGGTGCCGGAGCGGCTGGCGGTGGAGTACGAGCAGTTGTTCGCGGGCCCGGCGGAGGCGATGCAGCGCTACGCCGGACGGCTCGAAACGGCGATCGGCCGCGTGTGCGAGGCGTTCCGCCCGGACACCGCCAACGTCTTCCTGGGGCACATGCTGATCGACAAGGCCGTGGCCGGGGGCGGCGAGCGCCCGCTGCAGATCGGGCAGGCGTTCGCCGTACAGCCGCGGAGCCTGCCATCGGACGCGCAGTACGTCGCGCTGGGGCACGTGCACAAACGCCAGCGCATCGGCGCCAGCCCGGCGTACTACTGCGGCTCGCTCTTGCAGCTCGACTTCGGCGAGGCGGAGCAGCAGAAGTACGTGCACGTCGTCGAGGTGCACCCCGGCCTGCCCGCCGACGTGCGCGCGGTCGAGATCACAGGCGGCCGCGCACTGCGCAACGTCCGCCTGCGGCTCGACGAGCTGACGCAGCACGCCGGCAGGTACGGCGACGCCTACCTGCGCGTCGTCGTCGAGGCGGATGCGCCGGTGCTCTCGCTGTACGAGCAGGTGCGCGAGATCCTGCCGAACGCGCTCGATGTGTCGTCCGAGCTGACGGACGCAGCCGCGGGCGCCGCGCCGCCGCGGGAGGCACGCCGCGGCCTCGCGCCGGACGAGCTGTTTTCCCGGTACTATCGCGAGGCGCGGGGCGCCGAGATCAGCACGGGATTACTCGCCGCGTTCAACGAGCTGTACGAGGCGGAGGCCCAGCGTGCGGCCCCGTAACCTGAGGCTCGCCGGCTTCACCTGCTACAGCGACCCGGTCGAGATCGACTTCGCGGGCATGGACCTGTTCGTCGTGAGCGGCCCGACGGGGGCGGGCAAGTCGACGATCGTCGACGCCATCTGCTACGCGCTGTACGGCCGCGTGCCACGCTTCGATGGCACGTCGGGCCTGATCGCGCACAACCGCGATGCGATGTACGTCCACCTCGAGTTCGGTGCGGGCGGCGAGCGGTACCGCGTGATGCGGACGCTGAACCGCCACCGCAAGACGGCGAAGGACGGCGGGGAGAAGACGACGCGCGTGCCATCCACGGTCGTGCTGGAGCACTGGGAGGGCGGCGAGTGGGCGCCGATCGCCGGCCGCGTGCGCGAGATCGACGGCCGCATCGAGGAGATCCTCGGGCTCGACTTCAACGGCTTCACGCGCTGCATCGTGCTGCCACAGGGGCAGTTTCAGGAGTTCCTCGCCGGCGACAGCGTGAAGCGCCGCGACTTGCTGAAGGAGCTGCTCGACATCGCCGTGTACGGGCAGATCATGACCGCCGCCAACGCGCGCGCATCGAACCTGGAGAAGGAGGCGAGCGCGATCGACCGCCGGCTCGCGGAAGACTACGCCGACGCCACGCCCGAGGCGCTGGAAGCGCTGCGGCGCCAGCGGGAGGCCGCCGGTCCCACGCTCGAGACGGCGACCCGGCTGCGCGATGCGCTCAACGCCGCCGTCGAACTGGCGGGCACCGTCGCGAGCGAGCGGGCGCGGCAGCGCAAGCTCGTGGTGGACGCAGGCGCCGCGCGGGAGGAGCTGGCCGCCACGCAGAAGCTCGCGAAGGACGGCGAGGCGCAACTCCAGCGCCTGCGCACCGAGCACGCCACAGCCGAAGAGGCGCTCAAGGCCAACGCTTACGACCGCGACCTGCACCCGCGCCTGGGCATCGCGCTGACGCACGCGGACACCATCGACCGGCTGACGAAGCAGCTCGCGGACGCGAGCACCGTCGCGCGCGACGAGACAAAGCTGGCGGCCGCGAAGAAGGCGCTCGCCGACGCCGAGCGTGAGCGCGCGGACGCCGAGGCGGCGCTCGCCGCGGCGCGCGAGCGGCTCGACGCGGCGCAGCGGGCCGACGCCGCGGCGCACGTGCGGGGCGGCCTGCGGCCCGGCGACACCTGCCCGGTGTGCGGCGGCGTGGTCGGGAAGCTGCCGAGAGCGCCCGCAGGCGATGCGCTGGGCGCGGCGGGGAAGGCGCTCAAAGACGCCGAGCAGCGCGGCCGCCGGGCGGCCGACGCGCTCAGCAAGGCGGCGCCGGCCGTCGAGCGCGAGCAGCAGCGGCTCGGCGACGCGGCGAAGGACGTGGCGCGCATCGAGGCGGAGCTCGGCGCGCTGGATGAGAAGCTGCGGGGGCTGCTGCCGCCGGCGATCGCGGCGGAGCGGCCCGCGATCGCGGCGGCGCTGGCGGCGCTGGATGCCGCAGCGCGCGAGGCGGACCGGCTGGCAGCACAGATGAACACCCTGCGCGCCAGGATCGCCGATCTGGAGCCGCTGGTCGCCGAGAGCGGGCGGACGATCGCCGCGCTGGCGGCAAGGTCGGCCGAACTGGAGGAGCAAGCGGCGGCCGCCGGGCGGGCGGCGGACGAGGGCCGGGAGCAGCTCATCGCGCTCGCGGCGGAGTGGCGCTGGAGCGACGTCCTCGCGATGATCGAAGCGAAGCGTGACCCACGCGCAACGCTCGTCCTGATGCGCGACGCGTCTCAACAGGACGCCGACGACATCACGAAGCGCCTGGCCGTCATCGAGGCGGAGGAGAATCGCATCGAGCAGGCGATGGTGAGGGCGGTGGCGCTGCGCAGCGAACTGAAGGAGAAGCGCGAGCGCTCGGCACTCTACGGCGAGCTGGGGCGGCTCCTGCGCGCGGACAACTTCCAGGCGTTCGTCATCGAGGAGGCGATGCAAGCGCTCGCCGACAGCGCGTCGCGGCACCTGGCGACGCTCTACGACCGCTTCGCGGTCACGGTCGATGGCGCGGAGTTCCAGGTCATCGACCACTGGCAGGCGGACCAGGTGCGCCCCGCGCGCACCCTCAGCGGCGGCGAGACGTTCGTCGCGTCCCTGGCGCTCGCGCTGGCCTTGTCCGAGCGCCTGCCGGAGCTGCGCAGCAATACGGCCGCGGT
>JAKAMA010000231.1 GCA_021813085.1 Chloroflexota bacterium
CTCGTCCATGCGGTCGAGCGCGCTCTGCATCGTCGTCAGCGCCTCCGCGCAGCCGTCGCGCCACGGCCAGAGCCACACCGGGTCGAGGTGCGCCTGGGCGATGATGTGCAGCACTCTGGACGTCATATGGGGCTCACAGTGGCGCGGCGCGGCCTACCCAAAGAACTCGTCCTCCAGCATGATGCTGAGGCAGTGGTACACCGGCAGATGATACTCCTGCACGAGGTGCGTGTCGCGCGCTGGCACGCGGATCGCGACGTCTGCCAGCGCGCGCAGCCGGCCGCCGGCCGCGCCCGTCAGCGCGATGATGGCCATGCCCTTCGCGGCGGCAGCGTCGGCGGCCGCGCAGATGTTCGCCGACTCGCCCGATGTGCTCAACGCGACCAGCACGTCGCCCGGCCGGCCCAGCGCCCAGACGAGCTGCGCGAAGACGAGCTCCCGGTCGACGTCGTTGGCGAACGCTGTGCGATACGAGAGGAACCCGGTGAGCGGGATCATCGGCAGTGCGCCCTGCAGCCGGTCCGCGAGCGCCGGAGGCAGCGACTCGCGCGCCTCGGGCGTCAGCGGCCGCTGGTTCAGCATGCCCTTCAGCAGTTCGCCTGCCCAGTGCTCCGCGTCCGCGGCGCTGCCGCCGTTGCCACATGCGAGCGCCTTCCCGCCAACGGCGAAGCAGTCGCGCAGCGTCGCAAAGGCGTGTTCGATGTCGGCCGCACACGGCTCGAGCGCGGGCAAGCGTCGCAGGAGGTCTTCCAGATGCGGGTTCACGCCCCGATCTCTCCTTTGCGGTAGCGCGCGACGGCCACGGCCGCGTAGTTGCCGAGCGCCTCGCCGAGCGCTGCCGGGACCACGCGGCAATCGCGCAGGGCTTGCGGCAGGGCCTCGGCTTCGAGCGTCGCCCGCATCGCCGGCTCGATGAAGGTGCGGCAGCGCACGTAGATGCTGCCCAGCACCACGACCTGCGGGTTCAGGATGTCGATGAGCACCGCGAGCCCTCGCCCGAGTGATGCGCCAACCGTCGCCAGCAGCGACGCGGCGTCGGCGTCGCCCCGCTCCGCTGCCCGCGCCACGTGCTGCGCGCTGATGGCATCGATCGTACCGGGGTTGAACGCCACGCGTCCGTCGCGCGCGCGGGCGGCCTCTTGCGCCAGCCGGGCGATGCCGCCGCCGCTGCAGAGCCCCTCGAACGAGCCGGCCTTCCCGTAGCCAACCGGACCCAAGTCGGCGAGCCGGATGTGACCGACCTCGCCGGCGTTTCCGGACGTGCCCTCGAACAGATGGCCGTCGAGGATGAGGCCGGCGCCCATGCCGGTGCCAAACGTCAGGAACACCACGTGGCGGTAGCCGACGGCCGCGCCGTAGGTCCATTCCGCGAGCGCGCCGGCATTGGCGTCATTCATCAGGTACGCCTCTCCGCCGAACCGATGGACCAGGTCCGCCACGATCGGGACGCGGTCCCAGCCGGGGAGGTTCGGCGGCGAGAGGATGACGCCCATCCGCGCATCCAGAGGCCCACCGCACGAGACGCCGAACACCGGATGGCTGCCGACGCCCATCTGGTCGATCGCCGTGTACAGCGCCCCAAGCGTCGCCGCGGGCGTACCCGTCGCGATACGTCCGACCTCGCGAGGGACGCCATCCGCGTCCGTGCGCGCCACGGCGCACTTCGTGCCACCGATGTCCACGCCGATGATGGTCACACGTGGGCCGCCTCCGGGTACATCATTGCGCCATGCGTGCAGGCACAGCGTACCCCAGGCGCCGCGGACGGGCATCGTCGCGCGCGGGCGGGATCGAAGCCCGTCGATGCGATGGGCCGTACACCACCCGCAGGTCGACCGGCCGCGCGCGGCGGCGGTCTCGGCACGTCGCGCGAAGCGGCGCGCATGGCTTCGATGCATCGTCTACGCACCCGCAACATCTTCGAAACCGCCTGCCACGGCCGTCATGCCAGGATGGAAGGACGTACACGTACGGAGCGCGCGTATGCCCGGCGACCGGGAGATCCTGAGGACCGAGGGGCTGTGGAAGCGGTACGGCGAGATCACCGCCGTCGCGGACATGAACCTGCGCGTCTACGAGCGGGAAGTGTTCAGCTTCCTCGGCCCGAACGGCGCCGGCAAGAGCACGACCGTCGGCATGATCCTCGGCCTCGTGCGGCCAACGCACGGGCGCGCGCTCGTGCTCGGCCACGACATGGCGACGCACCCCTGGCCTACGCTCAAGCGTCGGTGCCGTGATCGAAACGCCGGCCTTCTACCCATACCTCTCTGGCTACGAGAACCTGAAGACGCTCGCGTTGATGCTGCGTGACATCCCGCCGGGCCGCATCGACGAGATGCTCGAGCTCGTCGGGCTCCGTGAGCGCGGACGGGACGCCTACAAGCACTTCTCGCTCGGCATGAAGCAGCGCCTCGGCATCGCGTCGACGCTCCTGCGCAACCCCGACCTGGTCATCCTCGACGAGCCGACGAACGGCCTCGACCCCGCCGGGACGCGCGAGGTGCGCGAACTGATCCCGCGGCTCGCCGAGCAGGGCCACGCCATCTTCCTCTGCAGCCACCTGCTGCACGAGGTGCAGGCGGTGAGCGACCGCGTAGCCATCGTCAAGAAGGGGCGCGTCGTCTCGCAGGGGACGGTAGAAGAGCTGCTCGGCCGCGGCCAGTACCTGCGCCTGCGCGCCGACGACATGCCCGGCCTGCTGCGCGCGCTCGATGCTGTGCCCTGGGTCACGGGAGCGGAGGCGGTCGATGGCTACGTGCGCGCGGCCGTGCCGGTCGCGCGGGCCGCGGAGCTGAACGGCATCCTGGCGCAGCGGCAGATCCTGCTCTCCGAGCTCTCGCCGTGGGAGACGGAGCTGGAAGACGTGTTCCTGGAGCTGACGGGCGCGGAGGCGGTAGCGTGACGGAGCTGATGCTCGCCGAGGTCTACAAGCTGCGCAAGCGGATGTTGACGTGGACGGTGGCCGGGCTGCTCTGCGCGCTCGTGCTGCTGCTGTACGTGATCCTCTGGACGACGAGCGTGCGCGTGGCGACCTTCGGCAACCACAACCAGTTCACCGGGATCGACCTCCGGAACGCGCTCTACCCGCACTGGGCGCCGGCCTACGCGCTGCAGGTCGTCGGCAGCTTCGGCGCGATCCTGGCGATGATCCTCGCCGCGGGCTCGGTCGGCAGCGAGTACGCGTGGGGCACGGTGCGGCTCGTGGCGACGGCGGCGAGCGGCCGGATCCGTATCCTGGCGTCGAAGCTCATTGTCGTGTACGGGCTGACGGCGGCGGGCGTGCTCCTCGCCATGGGCACGGCGCTGGCCTTCGGCTTCGTGATCGCGCTCTACTACGGTGCTGCGAGCTTCGGCCCGCCGGGCGCGGCGCTCCTGCGCGACGAGGCCGCCGCGTACGGCCGGACGATGTTCGTGCTGGCGCCGTACATCGCGCTCGCGTTCGCCGTCGCTGTGGTCGGCCGCTCGACGCTCGCCGGCGTCGGCACCGGGCTGGGCGTGGCGTTCATCGAGCCGCTCGTCGACGGGCTGATGCGCTCGGCCGGCAGCCCGTGGCGGAGCGTGCCGAAGTACCTCCTCAACACGAACCGGCAGATCATCCTGTTCCAGAACCCGCTGCCGGCGGTGCTGCCGCGACTGGGCGGCGGCCGCGGCGAGATCGGCGCGGCGCACTCGCCGCTTGTGGCGGGCCTGATCCTGGCGGCCTACACGGTCGCGTTCATCGCGCTGGCGTTCGCACTCTTCCGGCGCCGGGACATCGGCTCGGCAGCGTAGCGCGGAAGCGCCGGGCGCTGCGCGCGTGCGGGCTCGCAACCGCCATTTGCCCCGGGCCATAGGGCCCTGCCGCGCGTGCAATGAGCCTCTTTCATCCGACCGGTCGCCGGCGTAGCGTTGGGCGCACCCGCGCGCAGATTCGAGGTGCCCGATGTCGCCCAGCGCAGCCCACCGCGCCGCCGTCCGCCCACCGGCAAGACGCCGGCAAGCAGCCATGGTGTTCGACCTGAACAAGTGCATGGGCTGCCAGACGTGCTCGGTAGCGTGCAAGACGCTGTGGACGCGCGACGAAGACACGGACTACATGTGGTGGATGACCGTCAACACCCAGCCGGGGCGGGGCTGCCCGATGGACTGGGAGCAGATGGGCGGCGGTTACCGCGAGGGGGTGCCGCAGGCGGGGCTCCTGCCGACCAGGGAGGAGTTCGGCGGCGGCTGGGACTTCAACTACGACGAGGTGTTCTACCAGGGGAAGGGGAACACGGTCCACCTGCAGCCGGTGGGGAAGAAGCCGACGTGGGGGCCGAACTGGGACGAGGACCAGGGGGCGGGGGAGTACCCGAACGCCTACTACTTCTACATGCCCAGGCTGTGCAACCACTGCACGCACCCGGCGTGCGTGGAGGCGTGCCCGCGGGGGGCGATGTACAAGCGGCCGCAGGACGGCATCGTGCTGCGGGACGAGGAGCAGTGCCGGGGCCTGCAGTTCTGCGCCGAGGCCTGCCCGTACAAGAAGATCTACTTCAACTACGCGCGCAAGGTGAGCCAGCACTGCATCATGTGCTTCCCGCGGCTGGAGCAGGGGGTGGCGCCGGCATGCGCGCGGCAGTGCCCGGGGCGGCTGGTGTTCGTCGGCTACCTGGACGACGCGGAGCGGCCGATCCACAAGCTGGTGTACGACTGGGAGGTGGCGCTGCCGCTGCACCCGGAGTACGGCACCGACCCGAACATCTTCTACATCCCACCGCTCAGCCCCGCGCTGCT
>JAKAMA010000232.1 GCA_021813085.1 Chloroflexota bacterium
CTACATCGAGGACGACACCGCCGAGATCAAGGACGCATCCGACCTCTGGGGCATGCAGGCCATCGACGTTGAGATGAAACTCAAGGACCGCCACGGCAAGAAGGCCAGCGTCGCCTGCATCGGCCCCGCGGGCGAGAAGCTCTCGCTCATGGCTGGCATCTGCAACGAGCGCGGCCGTCTCGCCGCGCGGAGCGGCCTCGGCGCGGTGATGGGCTCGAAGAACGTCAAGGCGATCGTCGTCAACGCGTCGAAGAACATCATCGGCTCGAGCCCGGAGATCATGAAGCAGGTCCGCACCTCGCTCGATGCCTTCGCGAAGCCGATCACCAACTTCTTCCGCGCCTACGGCACGACGGGCATTACCAACGCCTCCGCCATGTCCGGCGACGCGCCGGTCAAGAACTGGGGCGGCGTCGGCATGGTCGACTTCCAGCAGGGCATGGTGCTCAGCGGCGACAACTTCAACCGGCGTATGGACAAGAAGTACGCCTGCTGGCACTGCCCCGTCGCCTGTGGCGGCGAGTCCTACGCCTGGGACGAGCAGGAGCACGAGGCGCAGAAGCGCATCATGAAGCGCAACGCCGAGGCCGCCGAGCTGCGCATGCAGCTCGAGAGCGTCGCCGACGACCTCCGCCAGCCCATCGAGGCCAGGCTCAAGAAGATCGAGAACGACAACGCCGCCGACGCCCAGATCAAGAACGACTCCCGCTTCCCCTACCCCCACCACACCCACCGCGCCGAGTACGAGACCGCCACCTCGTTCGGGACGATGATGCTCAACAACGACATCAACTCGCTCCAGTACGCGAACCACCTGTGCAACCAGTACGGCATCGACACCATCGCCGCCGGCTCCACGCTCGCGTTCGCCATGGAGTGCTACGAGAACGGACTCATCACCAAGGAAGACACCGACGGCCTCGACCTTCGCTGGGGCAACAGCGAGGCGATCATCGCCGCCCTCCACAAGATTGGCACCAAGGACGGCGCCTTCGGCGAGCTCTTCGGCGATGGCGTCCGCGCCGCCTCCAACAAGATCGGCCCGAAGTCCGTCGAGTTCGCCATGGAGGTCGGCGGCGAAGAGCTGCCGATGCACGACGCCAAGCTCCAGCCCGAGTACTTCACCACCTACAAGCTCGACGCCACCCCCGCTCGCCACACGCAGTACGAGGGCGGCGGCCGGCCGGGCTGGAACCTCCTCAAGGCGCCGCAGGACCGCACGCAGGCGACGGATCGCGGCGCCGCACACAAGGATGCCTCCGAATACATGCACATCGTCAACGCCGCCGGCATGTGCCAGTTCATCATGATGTGCGCCCCCAACGACCGCATCCCCGAGTGGATCAACATCGAGACCGGCTGGGACACCAACGTCGACGAGATGCGCAAGGTCGGCGAGCGCATCGCCAACATGCGCATGGCGTTCAACGTCCGCGAGGGCGACATCGTCACGAAGCGGCGCGTGCCCGCGCGGCTCTGGGGCGGCACGCCGCTGCAGGCCGGCCCGCACAAGGACATCTCGCTCGACACCCGCACCCTCGAGCAGGACTACCTCGCGGCGTGCGATTGGGACCCGGAGACCGCCGCCCCCAGCAAGCGCAAGCTCGAGTCGCTGGGCCTGGCGGACGTCGCGCAGCAGATCACCGCAAGGTAGGGGCGGGCCCACGTGCCCGCCCCTCCCCTCGTTTCAGCCCGTGTGGCAGCGCCCCCTCAGATCCCCCTCTCGACGCGCCAGCGCCGGATCCACGCCGCATGCTGCGCCTCATGTGTGCTGGGCAGCGCCGCCTCGCCGTAGAGCGACGCGTCGAGGCCCCGCGCCGTCGCCGCCGCGATCGCGTCCACCAGGCGCTGCCGCGCCGCCGCCAGTTCCCAGAGGACCTGTGCAAGCGAAAGAGTCCGCCGCAGGTCGTGGCCCAGGACGTTGTAGGCGCGTTCCTGCTCGTCCGTCATGCGCCATGCCGAGTCGTGGCCGGCGGAGATTCGAGCAACCTCGCTGGCACGGACGTCATCCCACAGCGCGACGTGCGCCAGGTGGTCCTTCACCGACCAGCCGTCTAGCGACGGCTCCGTCATCCGCTCGTCGCTGAGCCCGTCGATGGCTGCGAGCAGGTCCTCGCGCATCTCGCGGTAGTGCTGCAACAGCTCGTCACGATCCTCGCCCATAGTCGTATCTTACACCCGGGCCGCCCGCACTCCTGCCCGCGGCCCGCTTGCGCCCTGTGACGATCCTCCCCATCAGGCTCGGCCCTCTCACGCCGCGTGGCGAGGTGCCGGGCGGGCAGGGGATGAGGTATGGACGACACCCTCCGCGCCTTCATCGACACCCGGCGCGTCGCGCGCCTCGCGACCGCCGACGCGCACGGCCGCCCGCACCTCGTCCCCATCTGCTTCGCGCTCGAAGGCGACACCCTGTACACGCCCGTCGACGAGAAGCCCAAGCGCGGCGACATCACGCGGATCCGCCGCCTCCGCAATATCGCGCACCAACCGCACGTCCAGGTGCTGGTCGATGTGTACGACAACGCCGACTGGTCGAAGCTCCGCTACGTCCAGCTCCGCGGCCGGGCGCGCATCATCGAAGCGGGCGACGAGCACACGCGCGCCCTCGCCCTCCTGCGCGCCCGCTACCCGCAGTACCTCGCAATGGCGCTCGAATCGCGTCCCGTCATCGCCGTCGATATCGAGCGCGCCCTGCACTGGCGGGCACGCCGAGTGACCGCACCGCACCCGCCGACCTCGCGGCACGTGTCCTCAGGCGGCCGCAGCGCCGGGGGCGGCTGTACTGTCGAGTCTCTTCACGCGGGATCGATCCGGTACACAGGATATCGATCGGCAATTGCCTCGAACTCGGACAGCGGCGCGCCGACGGGGAGCGGGAAGTGCCGGCGGCCACCCGGCGCGATCCGGACGTACTCGCGGACAATGGGTGCCCGTTCCTCCGGCGGCACGACCACGAGGTGGACGCGGTGCCGGCGCCCGTGGCGGATGACGGCATCGCCCTGCGCCGCCTCCACGTTCTTCACCCACTCAGACTGGTGGCCGAGCATCGATACCAGGTAGCGGTTGTCCTCCACGGTGGCGATCACGACCGCGGTCGACCGCCTCCGGCCGGATGCACGGCCACGGACTTCGAGGGCAGCCATCAGGCGCGGTGGCAGCCCGAGGCCGGACCACCAGCACCAAAAGCGGTTCACCCCGCGGCCCAGGCGCGTCGGGTGCCAGCCGCGATAGAACAGCCGCATGACTGCGCTGCGCTCCGCCGGGTCGGTTTGCGCTGAGTCGGGCATCGCGGTGGACCCTCCTCGCCCGCCGTAGACTCTCCGCAGCGGCGCGCGGGCGCCGATCAGGCGGCGAGGCGGGCGTCGCTGGCCGTCTCCTTCATGCTGCCACCCGGTAAGGCCGGGTGCAACTGGGCGGCGCGCCGCGGACGTGCTGAAGGCGGAGGTTTGCGGCAAAATCGACGTGTGGTCGCGCGCTGGCGGCCAATCGTACGGAGGAGCGCCACCTGCGCGTTACGCTCGACCAGATCAACGTCCGCACCCGCGCCGCCGGCGAGTTCGTCGAGATCACGGAGCAGGTCGCTGACGCCGTGCGCCGCTCCGGCGTGCGCGAGGGCGTCGTGTTCGTGCGCAGCCGTCACACGACCGCCGCCATCACCTGCAACGAACCCGACCCGCGCCTCCACGCGGACATGCGCGATGCCGTCTACGGTACCTTCCCCCTGTCGGAGCCGTACCGCCACATCGAGGAGGGGCCCGAGAACGCTGTCGCCCACCTCGCCACTGCCATGCTGTTTGGCGAAGCTACCTGGGTGGCCGTGCGCGACGGCCGCGCCGACCTCGGTACCTGGCAGCACCTCTACGTGGTCGAACTGTACGAGCCCCGCACGCGCCACGTCGATGTCGCCGTGCTCGGTGAGTAGCTGCCCACGCAGCCGCCCGCGCGGTGCTCCACACTGAGGGCAGGAGACCACGATGACATCCGATGATCGCGGAGCAGATGCCACCCCCGAGTGGACGCCGCTGGGACGCTACGAGCGCATCGTCCGCTGCAGCCAGGGCCACATCTACCGTACGAACTGGTGGCCGCTGGGCTCGTTCAAGGCCGTGCGCCTGGGCGCCACGCGCATTCAGCGCTGCCCCGTCTGCCGGCGCTGGCGCATGACGCGCTGCGTCGACCGCGCTTCCCTGACGCCGTCCGAACTCGCCGAGGCCGCCGCCAACCACGACTCCGGCATCTGGTGACGTCCGCGGGCTTCGCACCGCCCGGATGCCCCACGCACCCGCGCGCTCCATCCCCCGGCGGCACGTGCGGCTTCCGCCCTCCGCCCGCCGCTCTCTATACTCCTACCACCATGACGTCCAATGCACCCTCTTCGCCCGACAAGCGCATCGTCTACCTCGACCGCCGCGTGGCGTTCATCGAGCCGCACCGCATCAACGTGCGCCCCGCGCTTGCCGCTGCACTCTTCCCGCTCTTCGGCCTGCTGCTCGGCATCGGTTCATTCGTGTCGATCGTCCTCTGGCTCGACCGCATCCCCTTCCCGGTCGTCCTGCTGCTCCTCGTCATCGCCATCACCGCGATCCCGCTTGCCGGCATCGGCTTCGTCTACGCCGTCGCCGGCGCCAACGTCGTCTTCGACCGCGCCAAGCAGTCCGGCGTCTGGCAGCAGGGCTTCCTCGGCATGGGCGTCGGCACCACCGAG
>JAKAMA010000233.1 GCA_021813085.1 Chloroflexota bacterium
ACCCGCCGACCTTCGGCGGCGCCGCGACGATCGCGCTGCTGCAGGACGGGGCGCCGCTGGCGAGCGAGGACGCGGGCGCCGAAGTGGTCGCCGGCGGCGCGACGGCCGTCGTGACCGTCGACGCGCCGCGCATGTACCGGCTCGTGGACAACCGCGAGATCGACCGGCACGAGCTGACGCTGACGACGACCTCTGATGGCGTGGCGCTGTACGCCTTCACGTTCACGTCGGCATGTGTGGCGGCGGAGGGCGGAGAAGAACTTCGAACCTAGAACCTGGGAACCGGGGACTGGGGACTGGGGACTGGCCGAAGGGGCAATCGCTGGCGCGCGCTTCGGCGGCGTTCACGCCCTCCTTCCGCCCCGGCTCAACGGGGCGGGACGTCCTTTGCGGGCCGCTATACTGCGCGCACGATGCACAATCCGTTCCTGGCCGCGCTCGAAGACCGCGTGCTGCTCGGCGATGGCGCCATGGGCACGCTGCTGCACGCGCGCGGCATCGCCCAGAACGCCTGCATCGACGCACAGGTGCTGGAGCAGCCGGACGTCGTGCGGCGTGTCCACGAGGACTACATCGCCGCGGGCGCCGACATCATCGAGACGGACACGTTCGGGGCGAACCGCTACCGGCTGGGGCGCTTCGGGTACGCCGACAAGGTGCACGCGGTCAACTTCCGGGCGGCGCGCCTGGCGCGGGACGCGCGCGAGATCAGCGGCCACCCGGTGTTCGTCGCGGGCGCCGTCGGGCCGACGGGGCGCATGCTGGGCACGGTCGGCGACATCCGGCCCGAGGAGGTGCGCGCGGCGTTCCGCGAGCAGGTGGAGGCGCTGCTCGAGGGCGGCGTCGACCTGATCATCCTCGAAACCTTCCCCGACCTTGCGGAACTGCGCGAGGCCGTGCGGGCGGTGAAGGACGCCTGCGACCTGCCCGTCATGGCGCAACTGACGTTCCAGCGCGATGGCCGCACCGCGGCCGGCGAGCCGCCGGACGAGGTGGCGAACGTCGCGGGAGCGCTCGGGGCGGACGTCGCCGGCGTGAACTGCAGCCTGGGGCCGCAGTCGGCGCTCGAGGTGATCGAGCAGATGGCGGCGCAGACGTCGATCCGGCTGTCGGCGATGCCGAACGCGGGCCTGCCGAAGTACATGGATCAGCAGCTCGTGTACCCATCGACGCCGGAGTACTTCGCCGAGTACACGCGCAAGCTGGTCGAGGCGGGCGCGAACATCGTCGGCGGCTGCTGCGGCACGACGCCGGAGCACATCGCCCGGATGCGGGAGGCGCTGGCGGGGGAGTGGAACCGGCGGCGGAGTACACCGGCAATGCTTGAGCTCCCTCCCGTGCACGGAAGTTCCTCCGCACGCGCCGAAATTAGCACGCCTGCAATGCCTGCCAACAGGACACTGCGAGAGAAGCTGGCGGCCGGCGAGTTCGTGGTGAGCGTGGAGCTGGACCCGCCGCGGGGCCTGAACCCGCGCAAGGCGCTCGAAGGGGCGGCGCATCTCAAGCAGCTCGGCGCCGACTGCATCAACATCGGCGACAGCCCGATGGCGCGCGTGCGGATGAGCGCGATCGCGCTGGCGGTGTTGATCGAGGAGCGCATCGGCGTGGAGCCGATCATCCACTTCACGTCGCGCGACCGCAACCTGATGGCGATCCAGAGCGACCTGCTCGGTGCGCACGCGCTCGGCATCCGCAACGTGATCGCGCTGACGGGCGACCCTCCCGCGAGCGGAGACTACGCGCGGGCGACGGCAGTGTGGGACGTCGACTCGATCGGGTTGATCAAGATCCTGAAGATGCTGAACAGCGGCAGCGACTGGGCGGGCAACTCGATCGGCAAGGGGACGGAGTTCTTCGTCGCCTGCGCGGCGAACCCGACGGCGGACGACGTCGAGGTGGAGCTGGACCGCGTCCGGCGCAAGCTGGAGGCGGGCGCCGACCTGCTGATGACGCAGCAGATCTACAGCGCGGAGATCCTGCGCAGCTTCCTCGAGCGGCTGGGGCCGATCGAGGTGCCTGTGCTCGCCGGCATCATGCCGTTGCAGAGCTTCCGGCACGCGGAGTTCATCCACAACGAGCTGCCGGGCGTCTTCGTACCGGAGGACGTGCGCGAGCGCATGCGGCGCGCGGGGGAGAACGGCAAGGCGGAGGGCATCGCCCAGGCGGGCGAGCTGCTGGAGGCGTGCCGCGCCCTCGTCAACGGGGTGTACCTCGTGCCGTCGTTCGGGCGGTACGAGATCGTCGGGGAGCTGGTCACGCAGGCGAAGCGGGAGTAGAGGGCTCGCGCCGTGCTACCGCTTGCTGTTTGCTGCCATCTCCGACGTGTTCTCGGCGATTCGGAACAGCACCACCACCACCTCGAGATAGACCCGCGCGATGATCGCGTAGAGGAGGAAGATGAGTGGTGAGATGAGGAGCACGATCACGCCGAACGCGGCGTTTGCCGAGAGCGCAGCGATCACGAAGAACAGGGCGGTGAGCCCCGCGAGGAGGAGGAAGATCGCATAGAGCATTCTGATGATGGACACGGTGACGAACGACTGGAACGAGAAGTCGAAAAGGCGTCCAAAGAACCCTTGGGGCAGCATAGGCGCTTGAGGTGTCATCCTTCTCTCTCCCTGGCTGAGCGTCGCCCCGGCGGCGGATTGGTGAATGACGCAATCCTACGCCGCGGGCTGCGGACTGTCGAGAGGGACGAACCGCCTCGCGCTGAGTGGCGAGAGCGCCGCGCCCGCCCGCCGCGAGTCGGCTTCAGTGCTCCTCGTCCACCACCGAATCGATGAGCTGGCGGACGCGCTCGTTGAGGGCGCGGTGCTGGGGCTCGGTGAGGCCGGGGTCGGCGTCGAGCAGGCGCTCCGCCTCGTGGCGGGTCATCTCGATGATCTTCACGTCGCTGAGGCGCGCGACCTTGAGGCCGGGCAGGCCTGACTGCTTCGTGCCGAAGAACTGGCCTGGGCCGCGCATCTCCATGTCGGCCTCGGCGAGCCGGAAGCCGTCCGACGTCTCCTCCATCAGTTCGAGCCGCTTGCGCGCCTCCTCGCGCGGGTCCTCGGCGAGCAGCAGGCAGTAGCTCTGCTCCGCGCCGCGGCCGACGCGCCCGCGGAACTGGTGGAGCTGCGCGAGGCCGAAGCGGTCGGCGCCTTCGATCAGCATCACCGAGGCGTTCGGCACGTCGATCCCCACCTCGATCACGGAGGTCGACACGAGGATGTCCGCCTCGCCGTTGCGGAAGCGGCGCATGATCGCGTCCTTCTGCTTCGCCGACATGCGGCCGTGCAGCAGCTCGAGGCGCAGGTCGGGGAACACCTGGCGGCGCAGCCGGTCGTACTCCGCCGTCGCCGACTTCACGTCGAGCGTCTCCGACTCTTCGACGAGCGGGCAGATGATGAAGGCCTGCCGGCCCGCCTGCACCTGCTCACGCACGAAACGCTCGGCGGACGCGCGCTCGTCGGCGGCGACCCAGGTGGTCTTGACCGGCTGGCGGCCGGGCGGCAGCTCATCGACCACGGACACGTCGAGGTCGCCGTAGATGGTGAGCGCGAGGGTGCGCGGGATCGGTGTCGCGGTCATCACGAGCATGTGCGGCGTGTGGGCGGCGTGCGAGCCCTTCTCGCGCAGGGCGGCGCGCTGCATGACGCCGAAGCGGTGCTGCTCATCGACGACGGCGACGCCGAGGTCGTGGAAGCGCACGCCGCCCTGGATCAGGGCGTGCGTGCCGCAGGCGATATCGATCTCGCCGCGCTCGAGCGCGCCATACACCTCCTGCCGCTCCTTCGCTTTCGCGCCGCCCGTGAGGAGCGCGATGCGCAGCCCGGACGGGCCGCCCGGCGGGCGCGAGAGGAACGGCGGGTGCGCGGAGACGACGTTGCCGGCGGCGCCGTTCGCGCCGAACAGGTCCTTCAGCGTGCGGAAGTGCTGCTCGGCGAGGATCTCCGTCGGCGCCATCATGACGCCTTGGCGGCCGTTCTCGATGGCGGCGACGAGCGCGGCGGCGGCGATCACCGTCTTGCCGCTGCCGACGTCACCCTGCACGAGACGGCTCATCGGCACCGGCTTGCGGCAGTCGTTCAGCACGTCGAAGAGCACGCGCTCCTGCGCGCCCGTGAGGGTGAAGGGAAGCGACTCCTTGAAGCGCCGCTCGACATCCGCCGACATCGGCATCGGCTCGGCCGGCGCGGACTTCTGGAAGAGGCGGCGGCGCAGCAGCATCGTCACCTGGATCGGCAGCAGCTCCTCGAACGCGAGCCGGCGGCGCGCCGCCTCGAGCGCGGCGCGGTCCGCCGGGTAGTGCATCTGCGCGACGGCGTCGGCGATGCCGATGAGGCCGAGGCGCTTGCGCATCTCCGGCGGCAGCGGGTCGGGCAGCAGGCGCACGTACTGGTCGAGCGCCTCGCGCATCACGCGGCGGACGGTGCGGTTGGGCAGGCCGGCGGTCAGCGGGTAGACGGGCACGAGGCGGCCGGTGTGGAGGAGGTCGCTGCTCCACAGCTCCCACTCCGGGTTGTCGAACTTCGGACGGCCCTGGTGCTCGGAGACGCGTCCGGAGACAACGACCTCGGCGTTCGTCGGGAGCTGCTTGGCGATCCAGGGCTGGTTGAACCAGACGCAGGTCATCATGCCGGTGGCGTCGCCGATCGTCGCCTCGGTCGCGCGCATGCGGAAGCCGAACTGGCGTTCCTTCGCGCTCCA
>JAKAMA010000234.1 GCA_021813085.1 Chloroflexota bacterium
GCGCCCGCCGGGAAGAAGCGCTGCTGCTCGGTCGAGGACACCGACGACGCCCGGCGCGCCGCGGACGTGCTCGGCATCCCGCATTATGTGCTCAACCTCGAACGCGAGTTCCGCGCGCAGGTCGTCGATGCCTTTGTCGCGGAGTACGGTCGCGGCCGCACCCCTAACCCCTGTCTGGCCTGCAACGAGCACCTGAAGTTCCGCGCGCTGCTGGACCGCGCCGTCGCGCTCGACGCCCGTTACCTCGCCACCGGCCACTACGCGCGCATCGAGCGCCGCGCGGGGCGCTACGTGCTGCGCCGGGCGGTGGACGACGCGAAGGACCAGTCGTACGTGCTGTACACGATGGGTCAGACCGAGCTGGCGCAGACGCTCTTCCCCCTCGGCACGTACAGCAAGCCGCTCATCCGCGAGCTGGCGCGCGAGATGCGCCTCGATCTCGCCGAAAAGCCGGACAGCGCCGACATCTGCTTCGTGCCGGACGGCGACTATCGCACCTTCCTGCGCGGCCGCCTGCCGCAGGCCGCCGGCGTGGTGCGCGACGCCGCCGGCCACGTCGTCGGCGAGCACGACGGCGTCGCTGGCTTCACTATCGGCCAGCGGAAGGGCCTTGGGCGCGCGTTCGGCGAGAAGCGCTTCGTCACCGGCATCGACGCCACACTCAACGTCATCACCATCGGCCCCGAGGACGAGCTGATGGCCCGGGCCCTGCTCGCCGAGGACGTGCGCTGGACCGCCGGTGCCGCGCCGGCCGCGGAGCTGCGCGCACATGTCAAGATCCGCTACCGTACGCCCGCCGCCCCCGCGACGGTGACGGCGCTCGACGCGGGCCGCGTGCGCGTGGTGTTCGACACGCCACAGCGCGCGATCACGCCGGGGCAGGCCGCGGTCTTCTACGACGGCGACGACGTGCTCGGCGGCGGCGCCATCATCCGGGCCGAGCGACCGTAGGCGTCGCCGCGTCCGGCGGACCGGCGCGCACACGATCACGAGGGCCCCACCCGGCGGGGTGGAGCCCTGTGCGGTCCATCTGTGCGCGCGGTGGTTAGCAGCAGCTCTTGGCCTGGCCGCCGCCCTCCGCGGTCTGGAAGCTCGACCCGCAGGCGCAGCTCTTCACCGCGTTCGGGTTGAAGATCGTGAAGCCCGACTTCATCAGGTCGTCGACGTAGTCGATCTCGGCGCCGCGCATCAGCGGCGCGCTCTCCGGGTCGACCAGCACCGTCACGCCGCTGCGCTCGATGACGATGTCGTCGTCCTCGCGCTCCTGCGCGATCGCCATGCCGTACTGGTATCCCGAGCAGCCGCCACCGACCACGAAGACGCGCAGCGCACCGTGCTCGACGCCGCGATCCTTCAGCAGCGCGAGGGCCTTCTCGGCCGCCTTGTCGGTAATCGATACGACATCCTGCGCTTCCTGGACCATCTGCGCCTCCTCGGGCCGTGGCCGCGGCCGCTATTTCTCCACTCTCTGCTGAGTATATCGGCTGCGGCGAGGGCAGACAACGCCCCTGCGCCCGGTTACATGCGATCTGTCTCGCGGCATGGCGGCGCGGTGCCCAATCCGGTATCCTCAGGGAGTCGGCGCACCGGACGCGTACAGCCCCGTACGTGCGGCAGGGCGGCGGCCCAAGAGACGAAGCCTCCTCCTCGACTCTCGCGCAGCAACAGCCGGCTGGATCTTCCACCTCTTCGACGCACAGCCTCGGCATTGAGCCGGGAGAACGGGAGAAGAGGGTCTCCTCGCCATGTACACCAAGGCACCGCAAGACGAGCGCGAACGCCGGCTCCTGACGGAGATCGGCGGCCTGTCCGACCGTATCCGTGCGCTGCGGGGGACGGGAGCGAGCAACGGCACGCAGATCCGGGCGCTGGAGGCGCAGTCCCGCGCGAAGTGGGAGGAGTTGCGTCTGCTGCGGGCGGGCTCGGTCAACGTGGAGCTGCCGGCGCCGAACCTGGGGGGGCTGTATCGCTGACACGACGACGATCTACGTGGGAAACCTCGCGTTTGCCGTGACCGAATCCGACCTGCGCGCCCTCTTCGCGCCCGTCGGCGAGATCGCGTCGGTCCGGCTCGTGACGGACCGCCGTGGCCGCCCGAAGGGACTGGCCTGGGTCAAGCTCCGGGTGGACGAGCCGGAAGCCGTCCTGGAACAGCTTCGTGGCGCGAGCGTGGGCGGGCGTACGATCGACGTCTGGGTGGCGGCCGAGAACGACCAGCGCGCCCGGAGCCACAGGAAGCCGAAGCGGGCACGACGCTGACGCCGTGCCGCCGCACGATGCCGGCGCCCGGCCGAAGGAGCATCACATGCAGCCGATGAACGATGCCGTGTTGGGGATCAAACACCAGCATCGCTGGCAGGTGGTGACGGCCAGGCCGGCGCTGCAGTCGGCCCACGACACGATGCGCTGGGACGTGGGCAAGAGCCGCATCGTGTCGGTCAACGCCTGCTCCGTGTGCGGCGAGCTGCAACGCGACTCCGTGCGCGAGTGCAGCGTCGACGGTTGCCGCGAGCATCGCATCTGCGAGCGCCCGCACCGGTAGGAGCGGCCGCACGAATCAGGGACGGCCGATTGGAGGCGAGATGGCGGCGTGGAACTTCGCGGAGCAGGCGACACTGGTAGCGATTGACGCGGCGTCGACGCGAGTCGCCGGGAGGGCGGCGGCAGGCCGCACGTCGCCCGAGCATCGGTGCGCCGGGCCGTTCATCGTGCATCAAGATGGGCGGGTGGTCTGCACGGGCATCTGCATCCGGGGAAAGAGCTGGGAGCGCGTCCCGTTCCTCGGATGGGACCACCTCAGGGCAAGGAAGGTGCGGTGCAGCCTGGACCAGACGGCCGGGATCGCCTGCGACCGATGCCGGGATCCCGAGCACGTCGTCGATCCCCGTGCCGCGTACCGCAGCCAGGCGGGACGATCGCGCCAGTGGGGCCAGCAGTCCGACGGCCCGCACGTCCGGCGCACGTCGCCGGCCGGTCCGCGGTAGCCAGCCGAGGCTTCGAGCCGCCCAATCGCGCGTCGGGTGGATCGGCCCCGTGTGTCAAGAACCGTGTCCGCGGCCCGTGCCGGGGTGGCCGCCGCCGGAGTACACTGCGCCATTAGTTCCTCTCGCGGGGGTGCGCGGTGTTCCGGTCTGCGGTCGTGGCTGTCGTCGCGGTCGCCGTGGCAGCGGTGGCCGGCCTCTCGACGCGCGCGCCGGTGGGGCCGCCCGCGGTCGCCCGCGCCGGCGTCATCCCCGGCCAGTACATCGTCGTGCTGAACGGCGGCGCCTCCGCCGCCAGGGTCGAGGATGACCACCGCGTGCAGGCCCGCGAGCGCTTCGACACGGTGCTGCACGGATTCAGCGCCGCCCTCTCCGACGCGCAGGTGCGCGCGCTCAAGGCCGACCCCGAGGTGAACAACGTCGTGCCCGACCAGCGCGTGCACGCGGTCGGTGGCATCGTCGCCGCTTCGCCGGCGGCGCGCGCCATGGCGGCGCAGGCGGCGGCCTCGGAGGTCGTGCCGACGGGCGTGTCCCGCATCGATGACGCGGGCGCGCCCAACAACCCGGCGGTGCACGTCGCGATCATCGATACCGGCATCGACCCGACGCATCCCGACCTCAACGTGTCGCCCGCCGGCTTCTCGGCCTTCGGCGGCAGCCCGACCGACGCCAACGGCCACGGCACGCACGTCGCCGGCACGGTCGGCGCGATCGCCGGCAACGGCATCGGCGTCCGTGGCGTGGCGCCGGACGCGACGCTCCACGCCGTGCAGGTGCTCGACGCGAGCGGCAGCGGCTCGTTCTCGGACGTGATCGCCGGCATCAACTGGGTGACGGCAAACGGCCCAGCGCTCGGCATCCGCGTCGCGAACATGAGCCTCGGCGGCAGCCGCTCGGACACCGGCACCTGCGGCGTGACGGCGGGCGTCGTCGTCGACGCTCTGCACAAGGCCATCTGCGACTCGGTCAACGCGGGGATCGCCTACGTCGTCGCCGCCGGCAACGACGCCGTGGATGCCTCGACGCAGGTGCCCGCGGCGTACCCCGAGGTGATGACGGTCTCGGCCATCGCCGACTACAACGGCAAGGGCCCGCTGGCCGGGTCGGCGCCCGCAACCTGCCTGGACTGGGGGCCGGACGACAGCTTCGCGACGTTCACGAACTTCGGGCCCGCGGTATCGATCGCGGCGCCCGGCGTCTGCATCCTCTCGACCTGGCTGGCAGGCGGCTACAACACGATCAGCGGCACGAGCATGGCGACGCCGCACGTGACGGGCGCGCTCGCGCTCTACCTGGCGGGGAAGGCGCCGCTGACGCTGGCGACCTGGCCGTCGGTGAAGGCCGCCTTCCTGGGCGCCGACACGCGCCCGCAGAGCGACCCGGCGTGCGGCACCGTCGGCACTGACCATGGCTTCACCGAGCCGGTGCTGCACCTGGGCGTGCCGAACACGGACTGCGGCGCGCCCGCTCCGACGCCGACGGCGACCGCGACCGCCACATCGACCAGCACGCCGGTGCCGACGGCGACGCCGACATCCACCAGCACGCCGCTGCCGACGGCGACCAGCACGGCGACGCCCGTTCCGCCGACGGCGACCAGCACGCCGACGGCAGTGCCGACCGCCACGAGCACGCCGACGGCGGTGCCGACTGCCACGAACACACCGCAGCCGGTCGTCCTCTTCGGCCGCACGTCGAGCG
>JAKAMA010000235.1 GCA_021813085.1 Chloroflexota bacterium
CGCCTCGCTCGAGCGTGCAGGCTGGCACGACGTGCGCGCGTCGCTCTTCGCCGCGCCCATCCCGTTCGAGCGCGAGGACGATGCCGCGCTGTACGTGCGGACCATCCTGCTGCGTGACCACGTCGCGCGCCTGCCGGAAGAGCTGCGCGACGCCTACGCCCGCGACGTCGTGCGGGAGACGGTCCGCCGCCGCGGTGCGCCCTACACCGCGGATTACGTGCGCCTCGACCTGTGGGCGCGCCGCCCGGCGCGCTGACCGGCCGGGGGGACACGGGCGGCCCGCGGGAAGCACGTCCGCGGGCTGATCTTGTGTTGTCTTTTTTCAGCCTGTCCGCGGCGTGGTAGAGGCGCCATCGCGGATGCGCCGGGCGTCCGCGATCCGTCCATCGTACGCCGTCCGGCCAGAGGCCGAAGGGCGCCTTGGCACCGGCAAGCGTCCGGGCAGGAGGGGAAGCGCCGCGGCTACCCGCCCGCTGCCACGTCGCGCACCGCACGGGCGATCTGCGCCCGCATGCGCGCCGTGCGCATCGCGTCGATGCCGGCGGCGATCGCCGCGCCGGTCTCCGCGTCATGTGGCTCGTAGGTGAACGGGTCGCCGGCGCGCCGCACCAGCCGGGCGCTGACCGCCTCGTCGAGCGCCTCCGTCATCGTCTCCTCGCTGACGTGCAGGAAGCGCCGCAGCACCTCGTACCGCACGGGCGTCTCGGCCACGGCGACGATGTCCGCGATGCGGCGCGCGGCGCTGGAGAGCGTCAGCAGTTGTTCGGCGCGGAGGCGGTCGTCCACCGCGTGAGTGTACACGCCGCATCCCGTACCATGCGCGGCATGAGCGACCGCATCGAAGGCCCGGCGTTCGGCGTCATCGTTGCCGCCGGCCGGGGCGAACGCATGGGCGGCGTCGACAAGGTGTACACCGCGCTCGTCGGCCGCCCGCTCATCGTCTGGCCCCTGGGCGCCTTCCGCGCCTGCGACGCCGTCGACGGCGTGGTCGTCGTCGTCCCCGCCGGCGGCGTCGCCCGCATGGAGGCCCTCGTGCGAGAGTGGCGCATGACGAAGGTGCGCGCGGTCGTCCCCGGCGGCGCGCACCGGCAGGCGTCGGTGCGCGCCGGCATCGAGGCCGCGGAAGGCGCGGCCATCGTCGCGGTGCACGACGGCGCGCGGCCGCTCGTGACGCCGGATCTCATCGCCCGCGGCGTCGCGATCGCCCGCGAGACGGGCGCCGCGCTGTGCGCCGTCCCCGCGCGCGACACCGTGAAGGAGGTCGAAGACGATCCGCCCGTCGTGCGCGCGACGCTCGACCGCGCCAGTGCGTGGCTCGCGCAGACGCCACAGGTCTTCGGACGCGCGCTGCTGCTCGGGGCGCACCGCCGCGCGGAGACGCAGGCGACCGATGACGCCGCGCTCGTTGAGGCGATGGGCCACCGCGTACGCGTGTACGAGGGGGCGGCGTGGAACCTGAAGGTGACGACGCCCGACGACCTCATCCTCGCGGAGGCGCTGCTCCGCGCCCGCTTCGACGCGGCGCTCTGACTCAGGCGGGCGTCGGCGATGCGGCCGGCGGGGGCGGGATGACGATCACGTCGCCGACGTGCATGTCCGTCGGGTTGAGCCCCGGGTTCGCTGCCAGCAGCGCCTCGACGCTGATCCCGAACTTCTTGGCGATGTTCACCGGGATGTCGCCCGCCTGCACCGTGTAGGTCTGACCCAGCGACGACGGCGTCCGCACCGGTGCCGGTGTGGGCGTCTGCACCGCGGCCACGGGCGTGTCCGTGGGTGCGGGGCCCGGGGTGTCCGTAGCTGGCACCGCCGCCGGCGTGGCAGCCGCGGCCCCTGCGGGCAGCTTGATCGTCTGCCCCACGGACAGGGTGCTCGGGTTGATGTTGGGGTTCGCCGCCCGCAGGTCCTGCAGGCTGATGCCGAGGCGCTGCGCGATCCCCGCCAGCGTGTCCCCCGACTTGACCGTGTACGTAGAGCCGCCCGGCGACTGCGCGACCCCGCCTCCCAGGATCAGCGGTGTGGGCAGCGTCGCCGCCAATGTTGCCGTCGGCGCCGCGGCGCCGACCGCCGGCGTGCCGGGCGACGACCCGCCGCCGCAGGCTGCCAGCAGCAGCCCTGGCGCGGCCACGCAACAGACGACGACGCAGAGCCCTCCGCGGATCCGCACGCGAACCTCCTGGTTGATGGGTCGATGACGTCGATGGCCGCCGGGATCGTACCCGAGGGTGCCCCGCCCGGGCAAACGCTACCAGCACCCGCTTGGGGCACGCAGGAAGCGTCGCCCGCAGGAGAGGACGGCTCGCGCCTGCCGGTTGCGTGTGAGGCCGATCAGCGGCGCCGCCTGCGGAACCACTCCCTGATGCGGTCGATCGCGGATGGCCCCGTCGAGTAGCGAATCACCTGGCCGCGCCAGCGCTTCTCGACGCTGCCGCCCAGGGTGCGCGAACCGCCGCCGCGCGCGATCGAGAGAACGAACGCGGTGCCGGCCATGAGCAGCCCCAGGCCGATGAGCCATGTGCTCGCGGTGCCCAGCGGGCCGCTGAGCACGTACGCCAGGATGGTCAGCGCGAAGCCCGCAATCATCAGTTGCCCGAGCGTGACCCGGCGGATGCGTCCCGCGAGCCGCCCGGCGGGCCCCGGCGCGCCGTCCGGGCGGCGCTTCGCCTTGTTCCGGATCTTCGTCGCGAGCCGATCCTCGGGCACGAAGTTGTCCAGCTTGTCGAGCAGCTCCTCGATCTCGCGATGGATGCGATCCTGGCCGTTCTCGGGCTTGCTCATGTGGACTCCGGGCGGTGTGTCCCATTGTAGCTGTGGCCTCCGCCGCCCGTCCAATCACACCGCGGCGACGCGCCCGCGCGAATTTACGGAGCCTTTACCGTGCGGTGCGCCGATCTGCATCAGCCGCCCGCTAGGCTGTCGTTATCAGGGGTGAGGACAGGGAAGGGACAAGGACAGGAGATGACCCGTATGAAGCTTCCATCGAAGGCGCTGGCCGTAACCGCCGCTCTCGCCGTCGTCGCATCGGCCACATTCGGCGCGTTCCGCTACACGTCGGCGCAGACGCCGCCGCCAACACCGACGGCTCCGGCCGCCACGAATCACAAGGGCCAGGCGGCCGTCCAGGCGTTCGTCGACAAGGTCGCGGCGAACCTCAACGTCTCCCCGCAGCAACTGACGGCCGCTGTCAAGGACGCCGCCCTGCAGACCGTCGATCAGCAGGTCGCCGCGGGCAAGCTCACGCAGGCCCAGGGGGACAAGATCAAGGCCGCCATCAACAATGGCAAGTACCCGGAGCTGGCGCGGCTGTTCGCGCGGCGCGAGGAGCGCCGCGAGCGCGGCGTCCAGTGGCTCCGCAGGCAGATCGTCGTCTCGTCCGCGAAGGCGATCGGCATCCAGCCGAAGGTGCTGGTGACCGACCTCAAGGACGGCCAGTCGATCGCCGATGTGGCGGCTGCGCACAACGTCGCGCTGAGCACGGTGAAGACGCAAGTCACCGGTGATGTGCAGGCCAAGCTCAACACACTCGTGCAGGACAAGAAGATCACGCAGGCCCGCGCCGACGCCGTCATGAAGGCGCTGACCAACAACCTGGACAAGATCCTCAACCACCACCGGAGCGAGAAGAGCACGCCCGCCCCGGCGGCGACGCCGGGCGCCTGACCCGGCGGCCTGCCGATGGATCGACAGGGGCGGCGCAACCTGCGCCGCCCCTGTTTCGTGCCGTGCCGCGCCCGCGCCCTCCATGGCACACCGTGCTACGCTGCGCCACGGAGAGGTACGACGATGACCGCGCCCAGGATGAAAGTGTTCTCGATCCGCAACGCCGAGCGTGGGACGGTGCTCGCCACGCGCGCAACGCTCGCGTCGTCGTACGCGGACCGCTTCTTCGGACTGATGGGCCGGCGTGAGATCGAGGACGGCGGCGGCCTCTTCCTGACGCGCAGCGCCTCCATCCACTCGTTCTTCATGCGCTTCCGCTTCGACGCGATCTTCGTCGACCGCGACGATCGGGTGACGAAGGTCGTGCCGTCGATGCGTCAGTGGTGGCTCGCCTTCGGCGGACGCGGCGCGAAGGACGTGATCGAGCTCCCCGCCGGCACGGCGGCCCGCACCGACACGCACCCCGGCGACCGGCTCGACTACGGTGAGCCGCTGCCTCGAACATAGACTCCCTCACGGATCAGAAACTGGGGGATGGAGCGTGGAGGGCGGATGCGCCGATGTACGGCCTCCAGCCCCCGTGCACGGACACGCGCGCCGCTCCCTACCGGAGGTACGCCACCACGACGTCAGGAGCCCCGCCTCGCCCCCTGGAAGCAGCACCATGCGGCCGATGTCATCCGCGACATGCGGGGCCGGGTGCCCGCCGTCAAGGCTGCCACCCAACGAGTGTTGTTGGGCCTGGCCTCGCTTCCCGCATCCACCTTCCACGTTCCATCTTCCAGTGCCCCGTCGAGACAGCCAGCTCGTTGTGTCCCGCCGGGCATAGCGCGTGTAACGGGGCCCTGTTCTATAATCACCCCGCAGGCCGCGCTGCGCTCAGTGTCGCGGCCTGTGCCATCTCCGCCGAGGTGGTCCCGGATACGCGAGATTCGCCCCAAGGAGCTGCTGCATGCTGAACGGCGCGATCAACGGCAAGATGCTCAACGTCCGGCTCAATGCC
>JAKAMA010000236.1 GCA_021813085.1 Chloroflexota bacterium
CTCGCCTGCGCGCGCGCCGCCGCGTCGGCGAGGCGATCGGCCGCATCTGCGACGCGCTCGACCCCGGGCCGCCCCTGGTGGCCTGACTCGCACCATCGCCCCACACTCCTCTCTCGCCTGGACGCCTACGGCTGCATCGCGCATCCTCTACCACACGTTGCGGGCCCGACCTCTCGGGTCCGGCCACCCAGGACAGGAGCCGCACATGCCGAAACCCGCACTCTCTCTGGCCGCCGTACCCGGTCGGCGACATTCCACCATCGCGCTCGCGCGGGAGATCGAGAAGCGAGGCTACAGCGGCATCTACCTGCCGAGCTTCGGCGACGCGATGGGCCTCGCGACGGCGATCGCGCTCTCGACCGAGACCATCCCCTTCGGCACGACGGTGCAGCCGATCTATCTGCGGCAGCCGTCCGACTTCGCCGGAGCGGCGTCGTTCATCCACGAGCTGAGCGGCGGACGCTTCCGCTTCGGCATCGGCGTCACGCACGCGCCCGTGCACCAGCGCCTCGGCGTTACGCCGGGCAGGCCGCTGTCCGACGTCCGTGCGTTCGTCGCGAAGGTGCGCAAGGCATCGGAGCAGGGCGCCGGCGAGCTGCCGCCGATCGTGCTGGCGACACTGCGCCGCAAGATGGTCGAGCTGGCCGGCGAGATCGCCGAGGGCGTCGTCTGGGCGAACGGCGCGCGCTCGCACATGCAGGCATCGCTCGCGACGCTCCCGAAGGAGAAGCGCGACGCCCCGGACTTCTTCATCGGCGACATGGTCCCGACCTGCATCTCCGACGACCGCGCGGCAGCCGCGGCCGTCATGCGCCGCACGCTCGTCGGCTACGTGGCGCTGCCGAACTACCGCAACTACTGGATCGAAGCCGGCTACGAGGAAGAGATGCGCGCCATCGAGCAGGCGCAGCGAGCCGGCGACGCCGCGAAGATCCCCGGACTGATGACGGAGCGCTGGCTCAGGGACGTGACCCTGTATGGCACCGCGTCCGACGTGCGCGACGGGCTCGACGCGTGGTACGCGGCCGGCGTGCGCACGCCGATCCTCGTGCCGTCGAGCGCGTCCGGCGGCCAGATGAAGGCCTTCGAGGAGCTGTTCGCCGTCTTCGGGTGAAGCCGCTGGCCTCACCCGCCCGGGAGGCTTATGATCCGTGAGCCGGGCGCGAGCGCCCAGGCCACGACGGAGGCAGCGATGGACTTCAACGACACGCCCGAAGAGGCCGCATGGCGTACGGAAGTGCGCGGGTTCCTGGAGAAGGAGTACCCGCAGGAGCTGCGCCGCGGCGCGCCGCGGGCCAGGACTGCCGGCAGCAGCGGCGACGGTGAGCCGAACGAGGTCGAAGGCCTCTTCCGCAGCCGCGACGCGAACACCAGCGGCGTCATGAAGCAGTGGCGCAGCGCGCTCGCGTCGCGCGGCTGGGTGGCGCCCGCCTGGCCGAAGGAGTACGGCGGCGCCGGCCTCGACACGAAACGCCAGTTCATCATGAACGAGGAGTTCGCCGAGTTCGGCGCCCAGAACGTCGGCGGCTTCGGCGTGATGATGTTCGGCCCGACGCTCATCGTGCACGGCACCGACGAACAGAAGAAGGAGCACCTGCCCGGCATCCTCAAGGGCGAGGTGCAGTGGTGCCAGGGCTGGTCCGAGCCCAACGCCGGCTCCGACGTCGCGTCGGTGCAGACGCGCGCGGTACGCGACGGCGACGACTACGTGATCAACGGCCAGAAGATCTGGACCACCGGCGCGCAGTACTCCGACATGATGTACATGCTCGCGCGCACCGACCCGGAGGCGCCCAAGCACCGCGGCATCAGCTACTTCATGCTCGACATGCACGCGCCTGGCGTCACCGTGCGCCCGCTGATCACGATGACCGGCAGCGCGACGTTCAACGAGGTCTTCTTCGAGAACGTGCGCGTGCCGGCGCGCAACCGCCTCGGCGAGGAGAACCGCGGCTGGTACATCGGCACGACGACGCTCGACTTCGAGCGCTCGTCGATCGGCTCCGCCGTCGGCATCCGCAAGCAGCTCGAGTCGATCATCCGCTTCGCGCAGGAGCACCCGGAGCTGTCGGTCGGCGCGAAGAAGCACGCGACGCGGGCCGCGCTCGCGGACCGCTGGATCGAGGCGCTGGTGGCGCGGATGATGTCGTACCGCGTCGTCAGCATGCAGAACGCCGGGCTGATCCCGAACCACGAAGCGTCGATGTGCAAGCTCTTCACGTCGGAGATGGGCCAGCGCATCGCCGCGCTCGGCATGAAGCTCACCGGCCCCTACGGCATGGTCGTGGGCGGCGCCCCGCAGTACGCCGCGGCCGGGCGCTTCGGCTCCGGCTACCTGGCGGCGGTGTCATCGACGATCGCCGGCGGCACGAGCGAGATCCAGCGCAACATCATGGCGCAGCGCGGCCTGGGGTTGCCGCGGGATTAGGGGGATGGGGAAGCGAGCGGCGTCGTCACCGCCTGGCGGCCCGTCGCCCAGTCCCCAGTCCCTAGCAGGGTGCTGAAAAAGTAGCCTCAGGGGATCGACGTTGGGTGAGCTGACGCGTAGGATGATCTCGGCGGGTGTTCAACGGAGGTCTTCCATGCGCGGCGATGCGACCCAGCAGGCGACGATGCTCACGGCGATCACGCCGGACGCCAAGGTCCCGCAGGACCATCCCATCCGCGCCATCAAACCCATCGTGGACCGTGCCCTGCGGGAGCTGTCGCCGGTCTTCAACGCGATGTACGCCACGGTCGGGCGGCCGTCCATCCCGCCGGAGCACCTGCTCAAGGCCCAGCTCCTGATGGCCTTCTTCTCCGTGCCGAGCGCGCGCCGCTTCTGCGACCAACTGGAGTACAACCTGCTCTTCAAGTGGTTCTTGGATCTGAACGTGGACGACCCGGCGTTCGACGCCTCGACCTTCTCGAAGAACCAGGAGCGGCTGCTCCAGCACGACGTCGCACGCCAGTTCCTTGGGGCGGTCACCGCCGAGGCGGAGCGCCGGCAGTTGCTCTCGAGCGACCACTTCACGGTGGACGGCACGCTGCTGCAGGCGTGGGCATCGCTCAAGAGCGTACGGCCGCGCGATGACGACAGCGCGCCGCCGACGAATGGCGGCCGGAATCGGGATGTGGACTTCCGCGGGCAGCGCCGCAGCAACGAGACGCATGTCTCCGCGACAGACCCGGAGGCGCGGCTGGCCCGCAAGGGCGACGGCCAGGAGACGAAGCTGTGTTTCGCCGGGCACGTGCTGATGGAGAACCGCAACGGGCTCGTGGTCGACCTGGTGCTGACCGAGGCGACGGGTACGGCGGAGCGCGAGGCGGCCCTGCGCCTGCTCGGCCAACTGGGCGGCACGAAACGGATCACGGTCGGGGCGGACAAGGCGTACGACACAGCGGACTTCATCGCCGGCTGCCGGGCGCTCAACGTGACGCCGCAGGTAACACAGCACACCACGAACCGGCGTAGCCGCATCGACCGGCGGACGACGCGGCATCCGGGCTACGCGCTCGCCCAGCGCATCCGCAAGCGCGTCGAGGAGATCTTCGGCTGGGTGAAGACGGTGGGCGGCGGGCGGAAGCTCCGCTACATCGGCGTCGCGCGCAACGAGGCGTGGGCGACGATCGCGGGCGCCGCCTACAACCTCGTGCGGATGGCCCATATCGAGCTCGCGCAAGCCGCCGCATAGCGGGCGCGACGGTCGCGGAGCTGCTCTCCCGCGAGGGAGAGGGCAGCGAAGGGAGGCCAGATCACGTGATCATCGGCACCCGCAGCCCCGCCCGGGCCGCTTCTTCAGCACCCTGCTAGCGCCCAGTTCCCAGTCCCCAGTCCCTAGCGCCCGGTCCCTGGCGCCCGGTCCCCGGATCACACCTGCTCGAAGTAGCGGCGGCGCTCCCACTCGCTGACGGCCGTGCGGTGCTTCTCGACCTCCCACCGCCGCATCGCGACGTAGTGGTCGACGAACGCGTCCCCGAGCCAGTCGCGCGCCACCTCACTGCGGTCGAGCAGGTCGACCGCCGCTTCGAGCGTGCGGGGCAGCGGCGGCAGCCCCTCGCTCTCGTACACGTTGCCCGCGGCCGGGGGCGGCGGCGTCAGCCCGCGCTCGATGCCCGACAGCCCGCCCGCGAGGCACGCGGCGAAGCCAAGATAGGGGTTCACGTCCGCGCCCGGCACGCGATGCTCGACGCGGATCGCCCGCTCGGCGCTCGTGATCGCGCGCAACGCGGTCGTGCGGTTCTCGATGCCCCACGCCGCCGCGGTCGGCGCCCAACTGCCGCTTACGTAACGCTTGTAGGAGTTGATGTTCGGCGCGTAGAGCGCGAACAGCTCGGGCAGCGTGTCGAGTGCGCCCGCGATGTATGAGGCCATCGCCACGGAGATGTGGTGCACCGCGCCGGCGTCCCAGAACGCCGGCGCGCCGTCCCGCCAGAGGCTCTGGTGGATGTGGCCGCTGCAGCCGTCCACGCGGTCCGAGTACTTGGCCATGAACGTCGGCACGGCGCCGGCCTGCGCCAGGACTTCCTTGGCACCGCTCTTGAAGAGCATGCCGCGGTCCGCCGCCTCGAGCGCCGGCGCGTAGCGGAGGTTCATCTCGTACATCCCCTCGCCGTGCTCGCGGTTATAGCCCTCGACCTCGATGCCGTAGGC
>JAKAMA010000237.1 GCA_021813085.1 Chloroflexota bacterium
CCGGCCGCGCGGCGGCCCGCGGCCCGACGCGCAGATGGTCGAGCGCGCGGCGCGGCTGCTGGCTTCGGCGCAGCGGCCGGTGATCGTCGCGGGCGGCGGCGTCATCACGGCCGAGGCGTCGCGCGAGCTGGTCGCGCTCGCCGAGCACATCGGCGCGGCCGTCGTCACCACGTGGATGGGTAAGGGCAGCATCCCGGAGGACCATGCGCTGAACGCGTGGGGCATCGGCGACACCGCGAGCACTTGCGGCAACGCGCTGTGTGCGCGCGCGGATGTGGTGCTGACCGCGGGCTGCCGGTTTACCGACTGGACGGCTTCGTCCTACCGGAAGGGCGTCACGTTCGCCATTCCCCCGGCCCGGCTCATCCAGCTCGACATCGAACCGCAGGAGATCGGCAAGGACTACCCGTGCGACGTGCCGCTGCTCGGCGACGCGAAGGCAGGCCTCGCCGATCTGCTCGCGGCCCTGCGCGATATCGTGCCGGCCCGCGAGCACGCGGGCACGCCGTACTTCGACGAGATCCAGCGCGAGAAGCAGCGCTGGGACGCGCTCCAGGCGCCGAAGCGCTCCTCCGACGCCGTGCCGATGACGCAGCAGCGCGCGGTCACGGAGCTGCGCGCCGCCCTCGACCGCGACGCGATCGTGACGAGCGGCGCGGGCATCCCGCAGGGCATCGTGCGGCAGGACTTCCCCGTGTACGGGCCGCGCACCCACATCACGTCGGGCGGCTTCAGCTCGATGGGTTTCACCGTGCCTGCCGCCATCGGCGCCAAGCTCGCGCAGCCGCAACGCCAGGTCGCGGGCGTGGCCGGCGATGGCGACTTCATGCAGACGATGCAGGAGATGGCGACCGCCGCGATGCTCGACCTGCCGGTGCTGTTCGTGGTGCTGAACAACGCCGGCTGGATCTCGATCCGCGGCGGACAGATGGCGACGTTCGGGCGCCACTTCGCGACCGAGTTCGCGCGCAAGGACGGCTCGGCCTATACGCCCGACTTCGCGGCGGCGGCGCGCGCGTTCGGGTTGCACGCGGAGCGCATCGATCAGCCGGGTGAGCTGCGGCCGGGCATCGCGCGCGCGCTGGCGACCCACGGGCCCGCATTGATCGAAGTAACCGTCGCACGCAGCGCACCGGAGGCGGCGCTGACGAAGACCGGGTGGTGGGACGTGCCGGTGCCCGAATACCTGCCCGAGCGACGCGCTCAGTACGAGCGCGAACGTGCCGAGGAGCAGTTGTGAGGCCCGCAGGGCGCGACGCCGAAGGCCGGGTGCCCGCCACGCCATCCATCGAGGAGCTGCGTACGATCGCGCGCGAGATCCGGCGGCTGGTGCTGACCTCCGTCCACCACGCCGGCGCGGGACATCTCGGCGGTCCGCTGTCTGCGGCCGACATGCTGGCGGCGCTGTACTTCCACTTCCTGCGCCTCGATCCTGCCCGCCCGGACTGGCCCGACCGCGACCACTTCATCCTCAGCAAGGGACACTCGGCGATCGGACTGTACGCCACGCTCGCCCTCCGCGGCTACGTTCCGGTCGACGAGCTGCGCACCTTCGACGCGATCGGCTCGCGGCTGCAGGGGCACCCGGACATGACGGCGACGCCGGGGGTCGACATGTCGACGGGGTCGCTGGGCCAGGGGCTGTCGCCGGGCGTCGGCATGGCGATCGGCGCGAAGCTCAAGGGCGCGTCGTTCCGTACCTGGGTGATGCTGGGCGACGGTGAGATGCAGGAAGGGCAGGTGTGGGAGGCGCTCGAGGTGGCGGCGCGCTACCGCCTCGACAACCTCATCGCGGTGATCGACCACAACCGGCTGCCCCAGTACACGTGGCCGGATTTCGGGCAGCGCGGCCGCGAGTTCCCGGTCCAGAACCTCGCGGGCAAGTGCGCCGCCTTCGGCTGGCGCGTGCTCGCGTGCGACGGCCACGACATGGACGCGATCGTGCGCACGTTCGACGGCGCGACGCGCCCCGACGGGCGGCCGACGGCGGTGATCGCGCACACCGTGAAGGGCAAGGGCGTATCGTTCATGGAGGGCGCGTTCGCATGGCACGCGAAGCCGCTCGATGACGAAGCGCTGACGCGGGCGCTGGAAGAGATCGATGCCCAGACGGGCCTGTCGGCGCCGCCCGCAGGGGCGTCGCGATGACCGTGCCGACGATGATCGCGCAGCGCGAGGTCTTCGGGCGCACGCTCGTCGAGCTGGCGGACGCCGACCCGCGGCTGCTCGTGCTCGACGGCGACCTCGCGAACTCCACGAAGGCCGACATCTTCGCAGAGGCGCATCCGGACCGATTCCTGGCGATGGGCATCGCCGAGCAGAACATGGCCGGCGTCGCCGCCGGTCTGGCGACGCTCGGCTTCGTCCCCTGGATCTCGACGTTCGCGGCGTTCGCCGTGAAGCGCGACCTCGACCAGGTGCGCGTCGTCATCGCCCAGCCGTCACTCAACGTCAAGATCGCCGGCGCCTACTCGGGGCTGCTCACCGGCTTCACCGGCAAGACGCACCAGTCCGTCGAGGACATCGCCGTCATGCGCGCGATGCCCAACATGGTCGTGCTTGCGCCCGCCGACGGCCCGGAGACGCACGCCGCGATGGTGGCCGCACACGCGCACGGCGGCCCGGTGTACCTCCGCCTCGCCCGCGATCCGAGCCCGCGGATCTTCGACGACGGCCTGGCGTTCGTGATCGGCCGCGGCATCGTCCTGCGCGAAGGACGCGACATCGCCATCATCTCGACCGGTGTGCACACGGCCCGCGCCGCCGAGGCGTGTGATCTGCTGGCAGCCGATGGCCTGCGGCCGTACCACCTCCACCTGCCGACGATCAAGCCGCTCGACGAAGATGCCGTGGTCCGCGCGGCCGAGCGCACGGGCGCGGTGCTGGTGACCGAAGAGCACACCGTAATCGGCGGACTCGGTGGCGCCGTCGCGGAAGCGCTCGGCCAGCGGCGGCCGACGCTACTACGCCTCCACGGCATCCGCGACGTGTTCGGCGAGTCCGGCCCGAACGACGCGATCCTTGCGAAGTACGGGCTGACGCCACGCCACATCGCAGAGGAAGCACGTCTATTGCTCGGACAGCCGCGGCCATGAGACTGGCGCTGAACGGCGCGACGATCATGCGTGCGCCGATCGAACAGGACGTCGAGATCGCCGCCGCCTGTGGATACGCCGCGCTCGAGATCTGGGCAGGCAAGCTTGCCGCCTACACGCGGACACGCCCGCTCGGCAGGCTCGCCGAGCAGATGCGCGCGCACGGCATCGTGCCGTGGTGCATCAACTCCATCGAGGACATCACGCATCGCGATGCCGCGGGGCGCCGCGACCTGCTCGACGAGTTGCGCCGCACCGTCGCGGCGGCGACGACGCTCGGCGCGCCGGCCATCGTCGTCGTGCCGGGCGCGGGCCACGGCCTCCCGCGCAACGCGGCCGTGGATGATGCGGTCGACGTGCTCCGCGCCATGTCCGACATCGCAGGCGACGTCGCGCTGGCCTTCGAGTTTCTTGGGAAACGCGGCTGCTCGGTTCCCACGCTGGACATGGCCAACGAGATCGTCGCACGCGTCGACCGCGCGAACGTCGGCATGGTGATCGATGTCTTCCACTTCCATGCGGGCGGAAGCCGCATCGCCGATCTGCGGCGCGTCCCGGTCGACAAGCTCGTCGTCCTGCACCTCAACGGCTGCGAGGATCTGCCGCGCGATCGGCTCACGGACGCGCACCGCCTCTATCCGGGCGAGGGCGTCATCCCCATCGGTGCGGTCCTCCGTGTGCTGCGGGAGCGAGGCTGCGACGGCGTCGCCTCCGTCGAGATCTTTCGCCCCCAGTACTGGGAACAGGACCCGCACGAGGTCGCGTGCACCGCGTACGCGCGCGCCGTCCAGGTGCTGGCGGACGCCGGCTACACGATCGAGCGTCCCGGACGGGCCGTCCAGGACGGGCCGTACGGCTGGCCGGCCGGCCGGCCGTGAGCCCGCGCGGGTTCGCCATCGCGCACTTCGGCATGCTCTGGCCGCACCGCATGGGAAACCGTCCGCCGGCCAGCGGCACAGCGCCTCCGCGATGGTGATGCGGGAGATCGCACATCAGGTGCGCCCGCGATGGATGAGCGCCGACGTGTCGCTCCTGATGGCGGCGCGCGGCGTGATGAGCGCGGGCAGGACCCTCGCCGGCGTGATCGTGCCGATCTACCTGGCGCAGAACGGCTTCAGTTCCTTGCGGCTCGGTGTGCTCTTCGCGGTCATCGGCATCTCGTCGGCGCTCATGTCCGCATCTGTAGGTCTGCTCTCGGAGCGCGTCGGGCGCAAACCCTTCATCGTCGCGGTGCCGTTGCTCACGGCGATGAGCGCACTCGTGTTCGCGTTCTCGCCGGACGCAGCGCTGATCTTCGTGTTTGCTGCGCTCGGGACCTTTGGACGCGGCGCCGGCGCCGGGGGCGGCACGGTCGGCCCCTATCAGCCCGCCGAGCAGACGCTGGTGACGGAGGCGACGCCGGCGGAGCACCGAAACAGCGTCTTCGGGCGTCTCGCGTTCTTCTCCGCGCTCGGCGCCCTGGTGGGCGGACAGCTCGCGCGCATCCCCGAAGTCGCCGCGCGCGCCGGCCTGCACGGCAACGCGGCC
>JAKAMA010000238.1 GCA_021813085.1 Chloroflexota bacterium
TGCCTGTGTCTGCCCCGGCTGGTCCTCGTCGTCCCGCGTCGCCTTGCGGAACTCCTTGATGCTGCGCCCGAGCGAGCCGCCGATGTCCGCGGCCTTGCCCGGACCGAACAGCAGCAGCACGATCACGGCGATGATGAGTAGTTCAGGTACGCCCAGATCTGGCATGGCCTTCGATCTCCCGTCCAGCCTCAGCCTCATCATAGCGCGCCGCGCAAGCGATCTCCCGCCTTTTCGGACGGATTGACGATCTTTAACGCGGCCTCCGCCTGGCGCCCGCGCGCGCCATCCCATCCTGCCGCTGGACGCGCCGCACCGCGCTCCCGTACGATCTCCCTGCATATGGCCCTTCCTGCTTCCCCGATCGGCATGTTCGACTCCGGCGTCGGCGGTCTGGCGGTGTTGATCGAAACCCACCGCCTGCTCCCGGACGAAGACATCCTCTACTACGCGGACTCCGCCTACTTTCCGTACGGCTCCCGCCCGCCCGAGCAGATCCGCGAGCGTGCCGCCGCCGTCACGCGCATCCTGCTCGACCGCGGCGCCCGGCTGATCGTCGTCGCGTGCAACACCGCGACGAGCGCCGCCATCGCCTACCTACGCGAGACCTTCGACGTGCCGTTCGTCGGCATGGAGCCCGCGCTGAAGCCCGCGGCGGAGCGCACGCTCGCCGGCAAGGTCGCCCTGCTCGTCACCCCGCAGACCGCCCGGGGCCAGAAGCTCGCCGCCCTGATCGACCGCTACGGCGCGGAGGTCGCCGTGCGGACGATCGCGGCGCCCGACCTCGCCGAACGCGTCGAGGCCGGCGCCATCGACGATCCGGCGACGCGCGCGCTCGTACGCGCGTACGTCGCGCCGGTGCGCGCGTCGGGGGCCGACGTCCTCGCGCTCGGCTGCACGCACTACGCCTTCCTGCGCTCGATGATCGAGGAGGAAGCCGGTGATGGCGTGCTCGTCATCGAGCCGTCGGCGGCCGTCGCCCGCCAGGCCGTCCGCGTGCTCGATAGCCTCGGGCCGCGTGAGCGGCGCGCATCCGGCGGCCGCGTGCTGTACCTTACGAGCGGAAACGACGCGGCGTTCGCGGCGGTGCGCGCCCGGCTCGAAGCCGCCGGCGCGGCGCTGCCGCCGGGGGTCGCCGAGGTCCCGCGCGCGGAGGAGGGATGAGTATGGGCGAGGCCGGCGGACGGACCTTCAAGGCGAAGCTCCAGGCGGCGTGGGACCGCGGCGACAGCCTGCTCTGCATCGGACTCGACCCCGACCCGGCGCGCATGCCGCTCGACGACGTCGCCGCCTTCAACATCGCGATCATCGAGGCGACGAGCGACCTCGTCTGCGCGTACAAGCCGAACGTCGCGTTCTACGAAGCGCTCGGCCCCGAACGCGGCTACGCGGCGCTCCGCCGCACGCTCGCCGCCGTCCCGCCGCACATCATCACGCTGGCCGACGCCAAGCGCGGCGACGTCGGCCACACCGCCCGCGCCTACGCGGCCGCCATCTTCGACAACCTGGGCTTCGACGCCGCGACCGTGAACCCGTACCTCGGCGGCGACTCGATGGAGCCGTGGACCGAGCGGGCGGAGAAGGGCGCCTTCGTCGTCTGCCGCACCTCGAACCCCGGCGCCGGCGACCTGCAGGACCTGCCGGTCCGCCAGCCCGACGGCACGACGCGGCCGCTGTACGAGGTCGTCGCCGCGCGCGCGGCGTCGTGGGACCGGCGCGGGAACGTCGGCCTGGTCGCCGGCGCCACGTACCCGGACGAGATGCGGCGCCTCCGCGCGCTCTGCCCCGGCATGCCCTTCCTCGTGCCCGGCATCGGCGCGCAAGAGGGCGACCTCGCGGCGGCCGTCCGCGCGGGCATCGATGCGGACGGGCGTGGCCTGCTGATCAGCGCCTCGCGCGGCGTCATCTATGCGTCCGCCGGCCGCGACTTCGCCACCGCGGCGCGCGCGGAGGCGCTGCGCCTGCGCGACGCCATCAACCGGGAGCGCGACGCCTTCGCCGCCCGGGCGGGCCGTCCGGCGAAGGCCTGAAGCGATGGGTGAGATCGTCGACTTCCGCATGGGCGACGTGCTCCGCCTGCGGAAGCCGCACCCGTGCGGCGGCTACGAGTGGGAGGTCGTGCGCCTCGGCGCCGACATCGGCCTCCGCTGCAAGACCTGCGGCCACCGCGTGCTGCTCGAGCGCCGGGTGCTGGAGAAGCGGCTGAAGGCGTTCGTCGCCCGCGGCCCGGAGCCCGACCCCGAGCAGGTGCGCATCGCCCTCGAGCGTGAAGGATGACCGACACGCGCACGGCGATGCTGCGCCTGTCCTCGCTCGTCGGCGAGCGCACGCTCTTCGAGAACGAGGGCTACCGCCGCCTGTGGATCGCGAAGCTGCTTTCGGCCACGCCGGTCAACGCCATCGTCTACACCATGCTCATCCTCGTGGTGAACGCCACGGGCAAGAGCTTCTTCAGCAGCCTCTTCGTCGCCGCCTACATCGCGCCAACGGCCCTGCTCGGCACGTTCTCCGGCGTCATCGTCGACCGCATGCCGAAGGGCATCGTGCTCGGCGGCACGAACCTGGCGCGGGCCGCGCTCTGCGTCCTGCTCGCGCTCTCCACCGGCAACGTCATGACGATCTACTTCATCGCCGTGCTCTTTGCCGTGGCGTCGCAGCTCTCCGGCCCGGCGGAGTCGTCGTCGCTGCCGGCCATCGTGCCCGTCGGCGACCTGACGGCCGCGAACTCGCTCAACAACCTCGGCGGCCTGATCTCGCAAGTCGCCGGCCTGATGGTGCTGCCGGCCGTCTTCCTGAAGACCGTGGGCGCCGAGGCGCTGGCGATCGTCTGCGCCGTCCTGTTCGCGGCGGCCGCGTTCGAGTTCCTGCTCGTGCCGGGCCTCGGCGGCGCCGTGCGCCAGATCCCGCTCTCGGTCGATGACGCGCGCGAGCGCTTCGCCGAGGCCTGGAGCCGGCTGTCGTCCGACTCCGTCTCGTACATCGCCGTCGTCACGGTCGTGCTGGCGAGCAGCACCTCGCTCGTCGTCGTCACGCTGTTGCCGCGCTACGCGACGAGCGTGCTCGGCATCAACTCGGAGAACGCGATCTTCGTCGCCACGCCCGCCGCCGTCGGCATCTGGCTCGCGCTGCGCATCGTGCGGCGCGTCGCCGGCCGCTACTCGCCGTGGTGGACCATGGGCCTCTCGTTCGGCGCGCTCGTCTCCGGCGTCATGCTGCTCGCGTTCATCCGGGTGCTGGGCGCCGGCCTGAGCCAAGCCGCGCCGCTCGGCGGCACCGGCGCGCGCATCGCCATCACCGCCGTCCTCGCCGCCGGGCTCGCGTTCTCGTACACCTTCCTCAGCATCGTCGGGCGCTCCGTCGTCAACGAGCGCATCCCGCACGACATGCAGGGGCGCGTCTTCGCGGCGCAGAACGTGCTGACAAACCTGGCATCGATCCCGCCGATCCTGCTCGCCGGCCTCCTCGCCGATGCCCTCGGCGTCACGTCGGTGTTCTTCCTCGTCGGCGTGGGCTGCGGCTTCCTGGCGCTCTTCTACGCCGCGCGCAACATCGCCGCGCCGTCGCGGGTGGCGCTCTAGATGCGGAACGGCTCGCCGCAGCTCACCCTCAAGCGCCCGCCCGCTCCCAGGCCGAGGCCCGTCCTGGGCAACCGGAACTTCCTCCTGCTCTGGCTCGCGCAGCTCATCTCGCAGTCCGCGCAGAACGCGATCCTGTTCACGCTGCTCGTGCTCGTCACCTCGCTCACGCAGGGCTCCACCTACACGTCGATCCTCGTCCTCGCGTTCGTCGTGCCGTCCGTCCTCTTCGGCGTGTTCTCCGGCGTCATCGTCGACGTCTGGAGCAAACGCCTGCTGCTCGTCTACACGAATGCCGCGCGCGCCCTGTTCGCCGTCCTCTTCCTCCTGTCACGCGACCACGTGGCCGGCCTCATCGCCATCAGCGTCTTCTTCTCGACCGCGAGCCAGCTCTTCGGCACGACGGATGCCGTGACCGTGCCGTTCGTCGTCAAGAAGGACGAGCTGATCGCCGCGAACAGCATGTTCAGCCTCGCTGTCACCGGGTCGCAGTTGCTCGGCATGATCTTCCTCGGCCCGATCCTGCTGCCGACGGTGGGCGCGCTCGGCGTGTTCACCGCCACGACCGTCATGTTCGCCATCTCCGTCGGCTGCGCCTGGCTGCTGCCGCCCATCGAGCACGATGCCGTCCACGGCGAGCGCAAGCTGCCAGCGTGGAGCGAGATCCGCGAGGCCGGCGCCGACTACATGCAGACCCTGCGCACGCTGAAGCGCGACGCCGTCGCCGCACTCGCGCTCGTACACTACGCGACGGGCAGCTCGCTCGTCCTGCTCTTCGCCGTCCTCGTCCCGCGGTACATGCAGGCGATCCTGAAGGTCGCGCCCGACAAGGCCGTCACCATCTTCGCGCCCGTCGGCATCGGCGCCATCGTCGGCCTGCGCGCCCTGCCGATGATCGTCGCCCGCTTCGGAAAGAACCGCACCGTCATCATCGGCCTTCTCGGCCTCGCGCTCTGCCTGGTCGCGCTCGGCCTGATCGAGCCGATCGCCCTCCTGCTCAAGCAGACGGAGTCGCTCAACCCGTTCGGC
>JAKAMA010000239.1 GCA_021813085.1 Chloroflexota bacterium
TGGTGCTGATCTTGGCGCCGCCGATGATGGCAGCGACGGGGCGCACGGGGTCGCTGACGACGCGGCCCAGGTAGTCGATCTCCTTCTCCATGAGCAGGCCGGCGACGGCGGGCAGGTACGCCGCGACGCCGGCGGTCGACGCATGGGCGCGGTGCGCCGTGCCGAAGGCATCGTTGACATACACGTCGCCGAACGCTGCCAGTTGTTTCGCCAGCTCCGGGTCGTCCCGCTCCTCACCGGGCTCGAAGCGCACGTTCTCGAGCATCGCGACGCCGCCCGGCCGTATCGCCGCGACGATGGCGCGCGCGGACGGGCCGGCGACGTCGGTCGCGCAGGGGACGGGGACGGCGAGCAGTTCGGCGAGGCGCGCGGCGACCGGCGCGACCCGCAGGTCCTCGACGACGTTGCCGTCCGGCCGGCCGAGGTGGGACATCAGCACGACGCTGGCGCCGCGCTCGCGCAGGTAGGCGATCGTCGGCAGCGCGGCGCGGATGCGCGTATCGTCGAGGATGCGATGGCTCGCCTTGTCCATCGGCACGTTGAAGTCGACGCGCACGAGCGCGCGTTTGCCGCGGAGGTCGATGTCGCGGATCGTCTTCTTATTCATCGGCGGTTGCCCTCCGCAGATATCCATGCCGCGTGCCGACACCTTCGCGCATGAACAATCACTGGCGCGCTCGGAGCGCGGGCCTTCAGCGGGCTCGGAGCGCGGGCCTTCAGCCCGCGCGTGGTTGTGCTCCAACCGCCTGATGGTGCCCGTTGAAACATCGTCCCGCGCGAGTCTATTCTCAAGCCGGTTCCATCTCCATCGCGCGCAGGCGCGGGGTGTGTAGCGCGCTGATCATGCGCTGCGGCCCACGATGAACGCCGCCAGCGCCTCGATGTCGGCGCGGCGCTCGGGATGCATCTCGACCTCGCGCACGGCGTCGAGGGCAGCGGCGGCCCAGTGCGTCGCCGCGGCGGTACTGGCCGCGTGCGCGCCCGCCGCGTCGAGCAGGCGCAGTACGAGCGCGACGTCGTCTTCGTCCAGCGACGGTCGCTCGTAGATTGTGCGCAGCCGCTCCCGGTCCGCCGTGGGCAGCGAGCCGAGCGCGTACACGACGGGGAACGACTTCTTTCGGGAGCGGATGTCGTCGGCCACGGGCTTGCCGGTCGTGCCGGCGTCGCCCCAGATGCCGAGGACGTCGTCCTGCACCTGGAAGGCCATGCCGAGCCGCCGGCCGCAGGCTCCGAAGGCATCGACGGCCCGGGCGTCCGCGCCGCCGGCGATGGCGCCGACCGCGGCGGAGGCGCCGAGGAGCGCCGCGGTCTTGCCGGTGACCATCGCCTCGTACTGCGCGAGCGTCACCACCGCCGTGCGTTCGAAGCCGATGTCGGCGTGCTGGCCGTCGCAGAGGGCGACGCAGGCGTCGTCGAGCGCGCCAACGGCTTCGAGCACGCGGTCCGGGGCGACGCCGCGCTCGGCGAGCCGCAGCAGCGTGCGGTGGGCGAGCACGAACATGCCGTCGCCGGCGTTGATCGCCTGAGGGATGCCGGCGACGCGCCAGAGCGTCGTGCGGCCATGCCTCGTGTCGCTGCCATCCTCGATGTCGTCGTGGATGAGGGTGAAGTTGTGGACGAGCTCGAGCGCCACGGCCGCGGGCAGCGCGCGCGCGACGTCGCCGCCGACGGCCTCGCAGCAGAGCAGGCAGAGCGCGGGACGCAGCATCTTGCCGCCGGCCTCGGCGACCGGATTGCCATCGGCGTCCTGCCAGCCGAAGTGGTAGCGCATGTAGCCCGCGTAGCCGACGCCCGCGCCATCCACCGTTTCGCGCAGGGCAGCGAGGACGCGGTCGCGATAGCGAGTGAGCAGCGCGTTGACGCGGGCCACGTCGGCTGCGGGGAGGGTGGCGCGCTCGCTCACCGGACGGGCGTCCTGGAGATGCAGCGCGGCGGGGCGGGGCGGAGGGCGGGCATCGGATGGCTCCTCGGGGGCGGGCGCCCCGCGTGCGCGCCGCACGATGTGCGGTGACCAGATGGAGGTGAGCCGGTGTTGTTCCCGAAGGCCACGGCCGGCCCCAACGGCGTCGAACCCGGGGCGCACAACGCTCTCGCGGCGCCATAATAGCAGAGAGGCCGGCGATCCCGAATCGCGGTGGCGCCCGGCGTCAGGCGAGCTCGGCGATGCCGGCGAGCGCGCGGGCCAGCTCGTCGCGGCGCACCGCGCCCTCACGCAGGACGCGCACGGTGCCCTGGTCCGTGCAGTCGGCCACGGTCGAGGGCACGCCGCCGGCAGGCAGCGGCGCATCGACGATGAGGTCGACGTCATCGCCGAGCTGTGCGCGGACTTCGGCGGCCGTGCGCGCTTCGGGCTGGCCGGAGCGGTTAGCGCTGGTGCCGGTGAGCGGCCCGAGCTGCGCCGCCAGCTCGCGCAGCACGGGGTCGGCGGGCACGCGCACGCCGACACTGTCCCCTGCCGCGGCCGGCGTGCGAAACTCCGGCCTGCGCCGCAGCACGATGGTGAGCGCGCCGGGCCAGAACCGCGCCGCGAGCGCGCGTGCCGGTGGCGTCAGCACGGCGATCAGCGCGGCCTGGTCGAGGGAGGCGACGAACAGCGGCAGCGGCTGGCCGGCCGGGCGTTGCTTGATGTCGAGTACCCCCTGCACCGCCGCATCATCGGTCGCCACCGCGACGAGCCCGTACACGGTGTCGGTCGGCAGCGCGACGACGCCGCCCTCGCGGAGGACGTCGAGCGCCCGGCGATAGGCATCGTTCTGGTTCAAATGCTTATGTCGATGAGCAGAAGATATTGACCCCGGAGGCTGCTGCTGGCTACACTCAGGCCACCGCTCCCGTTCCACACAGGATACGCGATGCCTGAACCGCACACCTCACACCGGGTCCGCACCTCGGACGACCTCGAAGTCTCCACGTACCTCGAGATCGCGCGGGAGAAGAGCGGCGAAGCGCCGGCGGCGACACCGCCGCCTCTGCCGGCGCCGCCCGAGGCCGTCGTCGTCATCGACTTCGGCTCGCAGTACTCGATGCTGATCGCGCGGCGCATCCGGGAGTGCCGCGTGTACTGCGAGCTGGTGCCGCACACGGCGACCTGGGAGCAGGTGGAGAAGCTGCACCCGCGGGGCGTGGTCCTCTCCGGCGGGCCGGCGAGCGTGTACGACCTGGACGCGCCGATGGCGCCGGCGTGGGTCTTCGAGCGGGGCCTGCCGGTGCTGGGCATCTGCTACGGCATGCAGCTCCTGGCGCACCAGCTCGGGGGCAAGGTGGCGCCGTCGGACGAGCGCGAGTACGGGCACGCGGTGGTGCATCGCGGCGACGGCGAGACGCCGCTGTTCGCGGAGCTGCCGGCGTCGCTGCCGGTGTGGATGTCGCACGGTGACCGCATCGTGGAGATGCCGCCGGGCTTCCGCTCGCTCGCGTACTCGGACAACTCGCCGATCGCGGCGATGGGCGACGAGCGCGGGATGATCGGCATCCAGTTCCACCCGGAGGTGGCGCACACGCCGCAGGGCAAGCAGGTGATCGAGAACTTCCTGTACAAGCTCTGCGGCTGCCGCGGCGACTGGACGGCGGGCAACTTCGTCGCGGACAGCATCAACCGCATCCGCCGCCAGGTGGCCGACGGCCGTGTGATCTGCGCGCTCTCCGGGGGCGTCGACTCGGCGGTCGCGGCGACGCTGGTGCACCGCGCGGTGGGCGACCAGCTCACGTGCATCTTCGTCGACAACGGGCTGATGCGGCGCGAGGAGCCGGAGCGCGTCGTGGACACGTTCGAGCGGCACATGCAGATGCAACTGGTGCACGTGGACGCGGCGGAGCGCTTCCTGACGCAGCTTCGCGGCATCATCGACCCGGAGCAGAAGCGGCGCATCGTCGGTGAGACGTTCATCCGCGTCTTCGAGGCGGAGGCCGACAAGATCGGCGCGGTCGACTTCATGGTGCAGGGCACGACGTACCCGGACGTGATCGAGAGCGCGCCCGGCGGCGGTGCTGCGGTGAAGATCAAGTCGCACCACAACGTCGGCGGGCTGCCGAAGGAGCTGACGTTCGAGCTGGTGGAGCCGCTGCGCTTCCTGTTCAAGGACGAGGTGCGGCAGGTGGGGTTGGCGCTCGGGCTGCCGGACGAGATGGTGTACCGGCAACCGTTCCCGGGCCCGGGGCTGGCGATCCGGATCATCGGCGAGGTCACGGCGGAGCGCGTCGCGGTGCTGCAGGCGGCCGACTGGATCGTGATGGACGAGATCAAGAAGGCGAAGCTGTACTACGACCTGTGGCAGTCGTTCGCGGTGCTCACGGACACGCGCTCGGTCGGCGTGATGGGCGACTTCCGCACGTACGGGCACGTCGTCGCTCTGCGGGCGGTGAACGCGGAGGACGCGATGACGGCGGACTGGGCACGTCTGCCGTACGACGTGCTGGCGCGGATCAGCAGCCGCATCGTCAACGAAGTGCCGGGCGTGAACCGGGTGGTGTACGACATCACGTCGAAGCCGCCCGGCACGATCGAGTGGGAGTGACGGGCGTTGGCGGATCCTGGATGTTGGATGTGCGAGGTTAGAGGGCGATGACCATCGAGCACGCGCCGAGCACGAACGGCCG
>JAKAMA010000240.1 GCA_021813085.1 Chloroflexota bacterium
CACACCGTTCGCCTTGGCCTGCCGGTGCACAGCGTCGAGCGCGGCCAGCTCGCCGTCGTCGACGGCGATGATCAGCTTGCCGAGCCGCCGCGCCGCCACGCCGTGCGCCTCGGCCCACGCGTAGAGCAGCGCGTTGCCCTCCAGGCACAGCGTGTGCTTCAGCGAGCCCGTCGGATAGTAGATCCCGGCGTGGATGACGCCGCTGTTATGCGAGCTCGTCTCCATGCCGATGCGTCCGTGCCGCTCGATGACGGCGACCTGCCGCGTGCGCGCCAGCTCCATCGCGCACGCCAGCCCCACCACCCCGGCGCCGATCACCGCGACGTCGACGTCCATGACGTTGGTCATGGGTCGAAGATGCGGTGGAGCCAGTCGGCTACGTCACGCACATCGAGGCGCGACATGGCCGTCTCCACCGCCACCTCGCCGAGGAGACGTACCTGCAGGTCTGTCGGTTCGACAGACACAGAACCCTTAGCGACCAGAAAGAGGATGACCGCAACCGTGGCGGCGCGCTTGTTGCCATCGACGAACGCGCGGTCGCAGATGATGCCGTGAAAGAGCGCGGACGCGCGTTCCACGTCATCCGCGAACGCGTCTTCGCCGGACGCGCTTTGAAACGGGCGCGCGCATGAGGCAAGCAAGCGGGCGGTGTGCTCGCCAGCAACACCGCCCGACAATTCAAGAACAAGGGCGTGGTACCGACGTACGTCAGCCACCAGCCTGTCCAGCCACGCTACCTCTTCGCCATCTCCCTCAGCCATTCGATGTTCCGATTGATCACACGCTCGACGATCCTCTCCGCCTTCTCGAAATCGAGCGGCCCCGGATCGATGAGCCTGGTCTCCTTCTTCGGTGCCTGTGCCATAGGGCCCTCCGTGGCAATCATAGCAGGTACCCATGGCGCGGCGGCGCCACCCCCGCGATGAAACATTACCCCTGCCCGCCGGAGCGCGGGCCTTCAGCCCGCGCGGCATTGCGCGCCGACCGCCCGATACGCGCCCGCCGGAGCGCGGGCCTTCAGCCCGCGCGCGGTCACGCGCCGATGGCATGTCCGCGCCTCCACCAACCACCGTCCACCTCCCAGCCTCCGACCCGTCCCGCTGGTCGATCCGTCGGTACCCGCGCTATCCTGCCCCCATGCCGAAGACAGAATCGTTCGACGTCACGACCGGCGTCGACCTCCAGGAGGTCGACAACGCCGTCAACCAGGCGAAGAAGGAAGTCGCCCAGCGCTACGACTTCAAGGGCCAGAAGGCGGAGATCGAGTACGACCGTCCGCACGCGAAACTGCGGCTCGCCGCCTCCGACGAGTTCTACCTGAACGCCCTCTGGAACGTGCTCCGCGAGCGCATGATTAGCCGCAAGGTGCCCGTCAAGAACCTGCATCGCGGCAACGTCGAGCCCGCCGCGGGCGGCACGGTGCGTCAGGAGGTCGAGCTGAAGCAGGGGATCTCGTCCGACACCGCGCGCGCCATCGTCAAGCTGATCAAGGACCACAAATTCAAGAAGGTGCAGTCACAGATCCAGGGCGACGCGGTCCGCGTCTCAGCCCCGTCCCGGGATGAGCTGCAGGAGGTCATCGCGCTCCTGCGCCAGCAGGACTACGACGTCGAGCTGAAGTTCGGGAACTATCGGTAGCGTCGTGCTTCCAGGGCGTCTCTATCGTCGCGGGCGTGAGGTCGGCGCGGACGACCGGGCCCAGTGCACTGCTTCCGAATGCGCATGAGTGAACGCGGCGCGAAGCCCGGACGGGCCTGCCGGTGTGGAGCACAGCCGCCCTCGGCTGTGCGTCCGGCGAAGCCGGACCCACGCGGTGCGCGGCCTCATCTGACGGACTTCCGCCGCGTGCGACCTCCCCAGCGGCGCCGGAAGCAGCAACCTCACGCCCCCTCACCTTCCCCGCGCTGCTTCCGCAGGTAGTTCTCCAGGTCGGCGATGATCGCGCCGGTGGACGGGAACTCCGGCGCCCCCGGCTCGTCCGCCGCGCCACGCTCGTCGTAGCGCTGCTCCAGCGCCCGGATCTGCTCCTGGATCTCGGCGTTCTCCTGCACCGCCTGCGACACCTGGCGGGCGAACTCGTCGGCGACCGTGCGCATCTCGGCGAGGTTGAGCTGGAGCGAGAGCGCGTCGTCGAGCACCTCGAGCAGGGCGAGCGCCGTCTTCGGGTTCGGCGTCGAGCCGAGGTAGTACGGTGATGCCCCCCACAGGCTCGCCGCCGGCATCTGTGCCTTCGTACATGCGTCGTGCAGCACGCCGACGATGCCCGTCGGGCCCTCGTAGTTCGAGCGCGTGATCTGCCGCGCCGCGAACTTCGTCTGCACGTCTGGCTCCGTCGAGAACCCGGTGAGCGGCACCGGCCGCGTGTGCACGGCGTCCGTCACCAGCGCGCCCAGCGTGACGATGCGCCGCGCACCGACGGACCGCGCGAGGTCGATGATCTCGCCGCAGAACGCGCGCCACCTGAGGTTCGGCTCGATGCCGGGCATCAGCACCGCGTCCGGCACCGGCGCCTGGTTCTTGCGCCAGTAGAACTCGATGCGCGGCCACCGTACCTCGCGGCTCGTGCCGTCGACGATGCGCACCGTCGGCCGCGTGTCGGTGAAGCTGAAGTACTCCTCCGGGTCCATGCGTGCGAACGCCTTGGCATGCCACGAATCGACGAGGTAGCGGACGGCGGTCGTCGCGGCGCGGCCCGCGTCGTTCCACCCCTCGAACGAGGCGATGAGGTTCGGCGCGTCGAGCGCGGGCGCGCGGTCGATCTCCATGCGTTCAGCCTAGAACGATGCCCGCCCGATGTCTACCGCCATCCGGCGCGTGCCGCGGCGCCCCGGCGCTGCGAGGCGGGGCTGCGTCAGTCGCCGACGGCGAACTTGCCCGGCGTGTAGCCGCCGGCAGGGCGCGCGGGCCGCGTCCGTCGCGGGCGCGGAGGCCGCGGCAGTGCCGCCGCGTGATTCCCCCGCATCCACTCGGGGAGGAACTTCTGGTAGCGGTCCGCCGCAGCCGCGGGGGACGCCGGACGTGCGCCGTCCCTGACGGGGCCGCGCCGCTTGCCTCGGTTCGATTTCTGAGACATTGCACCTCGTAGAAGGCGACGCAAGGCCCGTGAGGACGAGGTCGCGCTGCGTGTACTATCGGCCAGAATGGCGACGCAAGAGAGGGGAGATATCTTGCGAGACGGATGAATTCTGCCGTGCCTGCTGACACTGTAGACGGAACCGTGCCCAATGTAAAGTGTCCAACCGTGAGGATTTTGTTGCGGCCGGGGAAGTCCGCGTCGCCGAATCCCGCGCCCAGTCGGGCCCCGACTCGACGAGCAGCACGCGGATGCGCGGGTCCTCGCTCACGCGCGCGGCGACGACGGCGCCGCTCGCCCCCGCGCCTGCGACGATCAGGTCATAGTCCCGGTCCATGGCCACGCCATCATAGGGGAGCGCCGCCGCCCGGGCTATCCGCGGGCCGGCTTCTGCTTGCCGGCATTGCGCCGCAGCCGCTTGAGGATGGCGTCGCGGTACATGCTCGCCGTCCGCGCGCCGTGCTTGCGCATCCGCGCGCGCTTCGCCCGCAGGCGGCGCTCGCGCCGCTCGGCCCGCTCGTCACCCGGCTCGCCGTTCACCGGAGCAGCGACTCATCGCCCTGGTACAGGTCGACGCCGTTGTTGACGCGGTCGCGCAGCAGGTGGCGGCTGTAGAAGTGCTGGCCGCTCAGCGCCTTGCCTTCCTCGCCGCAGAGATAGATCGCCGCCTGGCCCATCGCCTCCGGCCGCTCGAGCAGCGGGCTGACCGACGGCATCGACTCGTCGAGCCGGTGGTACAGCGTGCCGGGCGTCGGCACCCAGCCGTACGGCGAGAGCGCGAAGACGCGGATGTTGTGCTCGCGCTCCTCCGCCGCCAGCCCCGCGCTCAGCTCGCGCAGCGCGTGCTTGGTGAGCTTGTACGAGATGTTGCCGGCGCCATCCTGGTCCGCCGCGATCGACGAGATGTTGAAGATCACGCCGTCGCGCTGCGCGATCATCGCCGGCAGCGCCGCCTTGCAGCAGGCGATGGCGCCCCGCACGTTCACCCGCCAGATCAGGTCCCAGCGCTTGAGCGGCATGTCCACGAGCTTCTGCGGCACCATGATGCCGGCGTTGTTCACCAGGATGTCGATGCGCCCGAACTCGTCGAGCGTGCGCCGCACCATCGCGTTCACGCTCTCCTCGTCGGTCACGTCGCAGCGTACCGCGATCGCCCGCACGTCCATGGCCGACAGCTCGCGTGCCGTGTCGTGGATCGTGCCTGGCAGCTTCGGGTCCTGCTGCTCCTCCGTGCGCGCGGCCACCACGATGTTGCAGCCCTCCTTCGCGAACTCGCGCGCCATGTATTCGCCGACGCCCCGGCTGGCGCCCGTGACGATCGCCACCCGTCCATCGAGCCTCTTCATCGCGTCCTCCTCTCGCACGATCGCGACTATACGCCGCGCGGCCGTCCGCCGGAAGGACGCGGGCGGCCGCCCGACACGCGCGTCCACCGTCTACCTTCCATCTTCCAGTGCCCGTCACGTGAGCGAGCCGATGTCCGGCGCAGCCATCTGCCGGTGCTATAGTGCCGT
>JAKAMA010000241.1:0-3768 GCA_021813085.1 Chloroflexota bacterium
CGGCGCCGCAGGCTGCGCCGGCCCGGGGAGTTGACCGTTGTCGAAGCTGACCAGGGCCAGCGCGTATCCGTTCACCGGCGGCCAGCCGCCGCTCCCTCCGTCCGGCCACCGCACCGTCCCGAGCCAGGACGACATCATCGGCTTCTACCGCACGCATGAGCGCGTCGGCTGGAGCCTGACGCAGTTCCTCGACATCCCGTGGACGGAGATCGAGGTCGAGCGGCTGTCACCGGCCGACGTGCAGGTCGTCGAGACGACCATGCTCGTCGAGAGCAACAATCCCGACTACGTCGCAAACCTCATCGCCTACTTCGCCGCCGACCAGGACGTCTGCGACTTCATCATGATGTGGGGGATCGAGGAGTGGAAGCACTACTACGCCCTGCGCGACTACCTGACGAAGGTGCGCACCGCGATCGCGGCGAAGGGACGGGGAGCGCTCGATGCGGGCGAGCAGGGCCGCCTGCTCACAATCGAGGCCTCCGTGCGCTCCACGCTGGGAGAGGACGTGTCGGCGGTCCGCGACGCCAGCACCGAGAACTGGGGCCTTCCGGCCCACTACCTGCCCGCACAGATCGTGGCGAGCACGACGGTCCAGGAGTTCGTCACCGCGGAGTTCTACCGCAACCACGCGCGTCACACGCGGGAGCCGGTGCTGGCGCGGATCGAGACGCTACTGGCGAAGGACGAGACGCGCCACGAGATGTTCTACGAGCAGAAGACGAAGGACTGCCTCGAGACAGACCCGGCGCTGATGCCGATGGTCATCGACTCCCTCAAGGAGTTCGGGATGCCCGGCGCGTACCTGCTCGACGACTACGGCGCCCGGCGCGAGGCGATGGAGCAGGCCGCATTCCCGACGCTGGCCGACAAGAAGCGCGCGTTCGTGCGGCTCTTCTCGAAGATGACACGCGTCATCGGCCGGGACAACGCGATGCGCGTGTTCACGGAAGGCAACTACCTCTCCGACGGCGTGGACGACCCTTCAGGCAAGAAGATGAAGCCGGAGCTGATCACGCGGCTGCTGACGCGCAGGCTGGGATAAGCACGGGCTACTGCCTACCTATCCACCTCCTGCACCACCGCCGCCCGGTGCTGCCGCCAGCTCGCCGGCGGGCGCTTCGGTCTGGCGCGGCGGCACGCCGGCGAGGTCGCGCATCGCATCCTCGAGCATTGCCGTGCCTTCCGGTACCGACGCCACGCCGTCGAGCCTGATGGGCGCGCCGATGCGCCCGCTGACCGCGGCCGGACGCGGCTCGCGCTGGCCTTTCGGCATCACGTCCCGCAGGCCCTCGATGTACACCGGGATCACCGGCACCTTCGCCTGCATCGCCATGACCGCGACGCCGTGCTTGAAACGCTGAACCTGGCCGGACTTCGATCGGCCGCCCTCGGGGTAGATCAGGATCGACCAGCCGCGCCGGAACAGCGAGAGCGGGTAGTCAAGCTGCTTCGCGCCGCCGCCGCGCGAGACCGGGAACGTGCCGTGAAAGAGCGAGTACCACCACGTGCGCCTCTTGCGGCTGCCGTAGAACTTGTCGGCCGCCGCCGCGATGACGATCTTGCCCCGGACGCGCTCCGGCAGCGCCGACAGCACAGCCGGCGTGTCGAAGTGCGAGCTGTGATTGGCGATGACAATCGCCGGGCCGCCGAAGCCGCGCAGGTGCTCGGCGCCCTCGACCACGAATGGCCGGCAGTAGCGCCGCACGTGGCGCGTCGTCACCCAGTAGCGGCCGGCGCGCCGCACGGCACGCGCCCAGAGCGCGGTCTGCCAGCGGTGCGGCTCGGTGCGATACGGCTGCATCCGCAGCAGCTCCGTGAAGCGCTCGATTCCGATCGCCGGATACGCCGTGAGCACGGCGGTGCCGATGCTGCTGATCTCGGCCGAGATGCGCCCGACGGCGGCGTTGTCGGCGGCCTCGATCACGGTGACGAAGTCGTAGGCGCCGAGCGTCGCGAACTGGTGCCGCACCTTCGCGCCGAGCCGCTCCGCCTGCCGCGTGACCTCGGCGAGCCGGTCGGGGTCGTTGCGGATCGACGTGCGACCGGCGGCGGTGAGCTTCGTCAGGACGACGTACGCGGGCATGGGCGCTATGACCGCGACTTGAGCATCTGCGTGAACGCGTCGACGGGGATGGCGGCAAGCGTCGTGAGCTGCACCGTCCCCCGCGCGCCCAGCTCGACGGAGATGCGCGCGACCGTCTCGTTGTCGGGCGCCTCGATGATGTTCACGAAGTCATAGCCGCCGAGCACAGCGTACTGGTGCGTGACGCGCGCGCCCATCGCCTCGATCTCGCGGTTCACCTCCTGCAGGCGTTCCGGCCGCTCCTTCAGCGTCTTCCGCCCCTCGTCCGTCAGTGTGCTGAGCATGATGTATGTGGCCATTCCCGCACCTCCTCGCGCTGAGTCTGGGACATGATCGTACAGCAGCGTGTCAAGGGGGTGTCGCCGGTTCAGTGGCCGGAGGCAAGAGCATCGCGGGCGCGCAGGCTTGGCGCCGGTCAGATCAGCGAGCAGAAGAGGCGCGCCAGCTCGGCATCGAGCTGGGTGCCGGCGGCGCCGACGAGGATCTGCTTCGCATCGGCCGGCGAGACGGCGCGGCGGTGCGCACGCTCGGCGGTCAGCGCGGAGTAGACGTCGGCCACGGCGATGATTCGCGCCTCGAGCGGCAGCTCATCCCCGCTGAGCATGTCGGGGTAGCCCTTGCCGTCCGGACGCTCGTGGTGGCGCGCCACCCAGAAGGCGATCTCCTCGAAGCCGTTCAGCCCCTGCAGGATCTGTTCGGAGTTCGACGGGTGCTGGCGCATCACCTGCATCTCCGTCACGGAGAGGATGTCTGGCTTGGACATGATGCGCGCGGGCACGCCGAGCAGTCCGACGTTATGCAGCAGCGCGGCGATCCGGATCATCTCCACGTGCCCCTCGTCGAGCGAGCAGGCCATGGCGAGCTTCGCCGCGGCCTCCGCGGTGCGGCGGGAATGGCCGGCCGTGCGCCCGCCCTTCGCGTCGGCGATGTCAGCGAAGACCTCGGCGAAGCGCGTCACACGCTTGCGGCTCTTTCGCGGCTCGGCTGCGGGGCGCAGCGTCTGCAGCGTCTCGGGCATGTCCTCGGCGTACAGGCCGAGCCAGAACTCGTCCGACCTCCCGAGCTCCAGCAGCTTGCCGACGATGCCGGGGTCGAGGGAGATGCCGACATAGCGGCCAATCGCGGGCGCGAGGCGCCGCCGCGCGGCGAGTGAGCTCGCCTCGGCGGCGATCAGCGATTCCGCGAGGTCCGCCACCGCCAGGATGCGCGCTTCGAGCGCGATCGCCTTGCCGGCGACGCCCTCGGGGAAGCCGAACCCGTCCCATCGTTCGTGGTGGGCCGCGATCGCCGCGCTCACCTCGTCGGGCAGGTCGAGCGCGCGCGCCGTCTCCGCGCCCAGCGCGGCGTGCTGCTCGACGGCATCGACGACGGCAGAGAGATCGGCGAAGCTCAGGTCGCCGCGGAGCTCCTCGACCGATTTCAGCGGCGCCGGTCCGAAGATGGCATCCTCGTCGATGCCCGCGACGCGGCAGATGTCCGAGGCGGCCAGCGTGACGCCGATATCGTGCAGGAGCGCGCCGAAGTAGACGGCGGTGCGCGCCGGCGGATCGACGCCGAGCGCATCGGCCAGCAGCGTGGCGATGTAGCAGACCCGCTGGGCGTGCCCGATCGCCTTGCCCTCGGCGAGGTCGAGCCCCTGGCTGAACGCGATCGCCAGTTCCGACGCTGTGAGCGCGTGCATC
>JAKAMA010000241.1:3778-4586 GCA_021813085.1 Chloroflexota bacterium
TCCGATCGAGCGTCAGGATCGGGCGGCCCGAAGGATTGCTGTCGCTGACCACAGACACTCCCGTCTGCTGTGCAAGAAACCGACCGGCTGTGATGTCTATGGTCAATATCGGCATCCGGCCGCGCATCCTTTCAGGTGCGGGCCCCCTGTCTGGCACCGGCCATAGGCATAGACTCGCTCACGGTCCAGGCAGTGGAAGCTGAAAGGGTGGCCGGTGGAGGTGCGGGACGATGGAGCGCGTGCCGAGAGGGCCGAGGTCAGGGGCCTGTCGGACGGCCACCGGCCAGGTCCGGCGCGCCGGGCGGGATGATGACCCTCAACCGGTACACCCGGGCGGTGATTGGATCCACGGTGTAGATCTCGCCACCGGGAGCGACAGCGATGCCGACCGGGCGGGTGCCCGACCGGCTCGGTGGAAACTCGAAGGCGCCGCGCTGCCTGCCGCTCAGGTCGTACGCGACGATACGCTGGTCCAGGGGGTCCGTCACGAGGACGAGCCGGCCGTACAGGGCGAGGTGTGGGATCTGCTCGCCCGTGCCTCCCACCGAGCGCGTCTTCGTCGATGTGACGCCGTCGGGCGTAATGACCAGTTGCTGCATCTGGAAGTCGATGATGTACAGGGTCCCATCAGGCGCGGCGGCGACATCGGACGGCTGCACCGCCTTGACCGCCGGCGCTTCGGTGGAGATCGGCACCTGCACGACACTCCCGGTTGTGAGCGACACCTTGTAGATGATGCCCGCGTTCGGCGACGCCACGTACGCGAAGTCGCCTCCGACCCCAACGCCCGCGGCAGAAGCGAACGAAC
>JAKAMA010000242.1 GCA_021813085.1 Chloroflexota bacterium
GGGCTCGGGCTCGCGGTCCGCGACCTGCGAGAGGCGAAAGGGGCTCTCTCCTCCTCGGGGTACCTCAACGCTCGAGGCGGGCGGATCGCGAGCGCGCGTGTCCTCGACTATCGCTTCGACGCCGCTCGCTACCGAAGGCACCTCGAGATCCTCGCCGGGGAGGTGCCCTGCGAGATCCGCGATCGGCGGGGCGCGACCCGCGGTGTCGTCCTCGACGACCGCCGAGCGCTCAGCCCGGGGAGCAAGCTCCCGCTGGCGACCCGTTTCCTTCGGCAGTACTACGAAGGGCTCGGCCTCGAGGTGAAGGAGCAGCGCTTCAGCGCCCAGGGCAAGACGCTCTCGAACCTGGTCGTCACGATCCCTGGCCGCTCGCGCGAGACGATCATCATCGGCGCGCACCTGGATACGGCGCGACTCGACATCGAGGTCGTTGACGCCGTAATTCCCCTGCAGCGGGTAGGTCATCACCAGCACCTGGCCGGCGAACGATGGGTCGGTCAGCGCTTCCTGGTAGCCGGTCATCGCGGTGCTGAAGACCACCTCGCCGTGCGCCCGCACCGGCGCGCCGATCGGCTCGCCCGCGAACACGGTGCCGTCCTCGAGCACGAGCAGCGCGTCAGACAAGCTCGGCCTCGCTCTCGAACACCATGCGGCCGCCGGCGACGGTCGCGACCACGGCGCCGCGCAGCGTGACGCCTGCGAGCGGCGTGTTCTTTCCCTTCGATGCGAAGCGCTCCGGATCGACGACCCACGCGCGCTCCGGGTCCAGCAGCACGATGTCCGCCGGCGCCCCGGCAGCGAGCGTGGCGATGCCCGGCACCACGCGATCGAGCCCCAGCGCACGCACCGGCCCGAGGGTCATGCGCTCGACGAGCGTCGCCAGGTCGAGGCGCCCCGCGTGGACGAGGCGCATGCAGAGGCCAAACGCCGTCTCCAGGCCGCTCATGCCGAACGCCGCCTCATCGAACTCGCAGAGCTTCTCGATGAGCGCGTGCGGCGCGTGGTCCGTCGCCACGCAGTCGATCGTCCCGTCCGCGAGCCCGTCGACGCAGGCGTCGACGTCGTCCTGGGGGCGGAGCGGCGGGTTCACCTTCGCGTCCGTGTCGTAGAGGAGCGCATCGCCGCCGAGTGCGCCGAACGCGACCGTCTCGTCGGTCAGGGTCAGGTGATGCGGCGTCGCTTCCGCCGTCACGTGGACGCCGCGCGCCTTCGCGCGGCGCACGGCGTCGACAGCGGCGCGCGTGCTGACGTGGGCGATGTGCACGTGGGCACCGGTCGCCGCGGCCAGCGCGACATCGCGCTCAACCATCGACGACTCGGCCGCGGCCGGCGCGCCGCGCAGGCCCAGGCGCGTCGCGACCCAGCCCTCGTGCATGACAGCGCCGTGCGATAACGACGGCTCCTCGCAGTGGTCGATGACCGGCAGGCCAAACGCGGACGCGTACTCGAGCGCGCGGCGCATCAGCGTCGCGTCGTCGACCGGCGCACCATCGTCGCTGAAGCCGACGCAGCCGGCAGCGGCGAGGTCACCGAGCTCGGCGAGCGCCTCCCCGGCGCGGTCCTTGCTTACCGCGCCGATCGGCAGCACGCGTACGATGGCTTCGGCGGCGGCCGTGCGGAGCACGTACTCGACCGTGGCGCGATTGTCCATCGCCGGCTGCGTGTTTGGCATGGCGCAGACCGTCGTGAAACCGCCGCGCGCCGCGGCCCGCGTACCGGAGGCGATGTCCTCCTTGTACTCGAGCCCCGGGTCGCGCAGGTGCGTGTGCAGATCGACGAAGCCCGGCGCGACGACCAGCCCGCGAGCGTCGATCTCGCGCGCGCCATCCGCCGCGCCTCCCCGCACGACCTCGACGATATGGCCGCTATCGAGCAGCACATCGGCGATCTCGTCGAGCCGCCGGGCGGGGTCGATGACGCGGCCGCCGCGGATGATGATGCGCTCGCTCATGCCCTGCTCCTGCCGCCGACGCGCGTGATCAGCCAGAGCACGGCCATGCGTACGGCGACTCCGTTCGCCACCTGCCCCTCGACCTGCGACTGGAGGCCGTGCGCCACCTCGTGGCTGATCTCGACGCCTTCGTTCATCGGCCCCGGGTGCATGACGAAGGCAGCGGGCTTCGCGCGCGCCAGGCGCCCTTCGTTCACCTGGTAGAGGCGCGAGTACTCGCGTACGCCGGGCACGAAGCCGCCCGTCATGCGCTCGTTCTGCATACGCAGCGCCATCACGACGTCCGCGTCGCGCACCGCTACATCGAGGTCGGTCTCGACGCGGACAGGCGGGAGCTGCCCCTCCCCGGCGTCCGCGAGGCCCTGCGGGATGAGCGTCGGCGGCGCGCAGACCACGACCTCCGCCCCCAGCGACGTCAGCAGCCACATGTCCGAGCGGGCGACGCGGCTGTGCAGCACGTCGCCGACGATCACGACCTTGCGCCCGCGCACGTCGCCAAGCCGCGCGCGCATCGTATACAGGTCGAGCAGCGCTTGCGTCGGGTGGGCGTGCAGGCCATCGCCGGCGTTGACGATGCTGCACGACGCGTGCCGCGCGGCAAGGTACGGCGCGCCGGAGCGGCTGTGGCGCATGACGATGACGTCGGCGCCGATCGCCTGGAGCGTCTTGACCGTATCGACCAGCGACTCGCCCTTGGTCACACTGCTGCTCGACGCTGCGACGTTGATCACGTCGGCGCCGAGCACCTTGCCTGCCAGCTCGAAGGACGACCGCGTGCGGGTGCTGTTCTCGTAAAAGAGCGTCATGATCGTCGAGCCGCGGAGCGCGGGTACACGCGGCACCTCGCGCGCGAGCACTTCCTTCATGGCGTCCGTCGTCGTCATCAGCAGCTCGATCTCCTCGGCGCCGAAGTCGTCGAGGTCGAGCAGGTGCCGCCGGCGCCATGCCGTATCGTCGGGAGACGGTGCGATGGCGGGCGCCGCCGGCTCGGCGGGCCGCGGCTCTGGTGTCCGGATTGTCGTCATGGCGCCACCTCCGCACCTTCCGCCGCGGCGATGTGGACGTACTCTTCGCCGTCGGTCTCGTACAGCCGCACGCGCACATCATCGGCGGGGGAGGTCGGGATGTTCTTGCCGACGAAGTCGGCGCGGATCGGCAGCTCGCGATGCCCGCGGTCGATCAGCACGGCGAGCTGGATGCGCCGCGGACGCCCGTAGTCGATGAGCGCGTCGAGCGCCGCGCGGACGGTGCGGCCCGTGTACAGCACGTCATCGACGAGCACGACGCGCTTGCCGGCGACCTCCGGCAGGTCGCTGGGCTGGATGTTCACCGCCGGGCCGCGCTCGGTGAGGTCGTCGCGGTACAGGCCGACGTCGAGCGACCCGACCGGCACCTCCTCGCCCTCGAACCCGGCGATCGCCATCGCAATGCGCTGCGCGAGCGGCACGCCGCGCGTGCGCATGCCGACGAACACCAGGTCTTGCGTCCCGCGGTTGTGCTCGACGATTTCGTGCGCGATGCGCGTGACCGCGCGCCGGATGTCGTCTGGCGACATGGCAGTGACCGCCGACATCAAAACACCTCCTGCCCCGGAACGGGGTCGGAGGTGATGTACGAAGCTGCGATGGCGCCACGCGCCGAAGCCGAGAGATCCAACCTGCGCTCCTTCCCGGCCTCACTGGACCGGATTAAAGGACTCGAAGCGTCACGCCACTATAGATCGCCGGCCTGCCTACCGCAATGTCTCAGGCGCGGGCGCGGCGGGTCCACAGTCCGGCGCCGATAGCGAGCAGGACGACGACCGAGATCAGCCGGTGGTCGGCGGCGACATCGAAGACCAGACCGCCACGCCGCGTCAGGAGGACAGCGTCCAGCATCACCCCGACGGGCGCCTGCAGCGCCGGGAACTCCCAGAACGCGAACCCCGTGAGGGCGATGCCCGCGGCCGCGACCGTCCAGAGCACCAGGCCGGGGACGAGCCGCAGCCATTGCAGCTTCTTGGGCAGGATCAGCGACGGGATGCCGTCGGGCGCGAACGCCGTGATGACAGCGAGCGCCGCCAGGAGCATGCTGCCCTGGTAGACGAAGAACGTGTCCTCCCAGAAGCTCGGTGCGAACTTCTTCTTGAAGTGGTTCAGCGAGCGGAAGCTGTAGATGAAGTTCACCTTCAGGCAGATGGCGCGGAAGAGCAGCGTGACGGCGCGGAACCTGCCATACGGCTGTGAGGTCGCCCCTTGCAGCGGCGACGTGCCGAGGCTGAACAGCCGCCAGCCGCCCGCCCGGGCGGCCTCGCGCGCGGTCTCGATCAGCAGCTCGCCCGTGCCGTAGGGAGCATCGTGACGCCGGATCACCTCTTCGACGTACAGGAGGCCGCGCGCGGGCGCGGGCGAGCACGTGAGGGCGCCGACGACACGGCCCTGGTGCGTGGCGGTAAAGATGCGCTTGTTTTCGCGCTGGGCGAGCGGACGTGAACGGAGGAGGAACCCCATCGGCGGTGCATGGCGCGTCCGCAACCAGTCCTGCGCCGCCGCCTCAATCTCGGAGTCGACCGCGGGGCTCGGGCGCGTGTACTCCTCGACAACGATGCCGGTGCGGCGTGCGAGGTTCACGGCGGAGCGCGCCTT
>JAKAMA010000003.1 GCA_021813085.1 Chloroflexota bacterium
CCCGCGCGGGCTGCGGCGTCCGCACCCCCGTAGGGGCGCTGCTTGCCGCGCCCCGATCCACGCGAAGCCTGACCGGAAGGGACACGCGCCGCCGCGGGAGGCGCGAGCGGCATCCCTGCCGGGTCGCTTGTACCGGAGTATCGGGACTACCGCGCCGCGATGCCGTAGGTGCTTCGCCCGATGATCGCCGGGCGGCGCGCTCATCTGCGGCAGCAGGCGCCGCCGCGTCGCGTGCCGCGCACCGGCCGTCCGCTTGTCTTCCACTTGCGGTTGGTCGCCGCCGCGATGGCGCTCGCGTCCTCCATGATCCCTCCTCCCAGACGGCCCGTGCGGCCGTCGCTGGGGCCTCCGTCCGGTTGGTCGATGCCGCAACTCTACGCGATGCCGCGGACGGTCTCGTCGCGCGCGCGGGACGCTTGCGCGCGCCGCGTCAGCAGCCCCAGCGCCACGCCCCCCGCCGCGCCCACCGCGTGCTCGATGCCCACCTGGCCGCCGCTGTACAGTGCGCCGCCGATGAGCCAGGCGAGGAGCCCGCCCACGGCGAACGCGCGCAGGCGCGGCGGCAGCAGCATCGCAGCGGTCGCGGCGCACGACGTCGCGGCCACGGACGAGCCGAGGTCGCGCGTGTGCGCGTACTCGTCGAGTGTGCGCGATCCGAGCGCCGCGCCCACCGAAAAGATACCGAGCGAGATGAACGTCGTGAGGATGTCGATGCCAAAGAACGCGACCAGCGTCCGCCACGATCCGGCCAGCCACTCGCACGCCCCGAGGGCCAGCACCAGGAACAGCGCCCCGGCCGGATTGATCCCCGGCTGCGCCTGCACGAGTGCGTCCACCGGCAGCACGTACAATCGGCCGCTGCGGAGCACGTCGATGTCGACACCAATCGCCGCCACGATCGACGCGTGTTGCGGCCGCGCGACGGTGCCCGTCACGATGCCAGCGCCGATGATGACCGCCGACAGGATGATCGTGACCGGAAAGCGGCGCGCGAGGCGAATGAGCGGGCTGCGCGCTGCCGCCGCTCCGTGCCCGCTCACGCGGCCGGCGCCGCCCGCTGTGCGCGGGCCTGGCGCAGCTCAACGCGCGGGCCCCGCCGCACCTCGCCGGCGCGCGCTACGGCCAGCGCCACGCCCGGCAACTGCATCTCGCTGTGATATACGAGGTAGCGCGCCTCCCAGACCGGCGAGAACTTCTCCTTGAACTCGCGCAGCCCCGTGTATCGGAACAGGAAGCTGCCGCGACGGTAGAGCAGGTGCATCGCGCGTTCCGCCGGCGACCGCGGCGTGCTCACCTCCGAGCCGCTGAACGGCGAGAGCCCCAGGTTCATCCCGGTAAAGCCTTGCTGCCGGAAGTACTCAATGAGCGACACGTACAGGAAGTCGGCCACTCCCCTGGGCTCCGTGCCGTACCTCAGCATGTCGAAGTTGCCCTCCCGCGACGTGTACGAGGGGATGATGTTCGTGAAGCCGGCGATCGTCCCGTCGCCCGCGCGTGCCACCATGACCGGGCACTCCTGGAGGGCCGCGAGGTCGAACTGTCCCAGCGTGAACGTGCGCTCGCGGCGATTCCCGTGCGCCAGCCATGCGTCCGAGATCTCCCGCAGCCGCCGGAGCAGATCGTCGCTGTGCGGCGGAGTGAGCACCTCCGCCCGATAGCCCTCGCGCGCGAACCGGTTCATCGTGGCGCGCAGGTGCTTCGTCCGGTGCCCGGAGAGCGAGAACGACTGCACCGGCACGACGCCTTCCTCGCCAATCTTCAGCGCCTTCATCCCGTGCTTCACGTACAGTCCGAGATAGCGTGGCGTGGCCTGGTGGAACGCGTACGCCCAGCCGTCCAGCTCGCAGTGCTGCTGGAACGCGTCCAGCAGCTCGGAGAACTCCCGCCGGTCGCCGATCGGGTCGCCCATCACGACCGCTGTGCTGCCGACCACCTTGTACGCGAGCACCGCGCCGCCGCCTTCCGAAAAGAAGTACGACTTGTCAGGCAACAGCGCGAAATACGCGATCGACGACGTGCCGTAGCGCTCGAGCAGGCGACGCACGCGCTCCCGCTCGGCGCGTCCGATGCTCGCCCGGTGGATCACCGGCTGCAGGAGGAGTGTGACGCCCAGCATCATGACGGCGAGGAACGCGACCCGCACCGAATCGACGAACCAGACGCCGTGGCCCGTCCTCGGCTGGACGTCGGATGCCGGCACGATGAACAGCAGCCTCACCGTGTCCTGCACCGCGGTGCCGAACGGGATCGGGTGCTTGAACTCGCGGTCGAGCATGTACAGCCCGACGACGCTGTATGCGAACACGCCGCTCAGCCCCAGCACGAGCATCCAGATGCCGCGCATCGCCGTCGGCGGGTCGCTCCGCGCCGGGAACTCCGGCCGTGCGCCGACCAGCGCGCCCGCGAGCGCCAGGCTGGCGAAGGTCCCCCACAGGTCCACATTCTTTACCGGGTGCGCCGCCACCGAGCCCGCGGTGGCCGCCAGCGCGATCGCCCAGGCGTTCCGTTTGCCGTGCCACAGCCCCGGCACGGTCGCCAGCAGCAGGATCCCCAGGATCACGAGCAGGAAGCGGCTGCCGTTGAGCGGCCCGTGCGGCACGATGTCAAACTCTCCGGCGCTCGTGAGCGGTGTGCGAAATGCCGTGAAGAGCGTGTTGAACAACCCCAGCCCCGCCGCTGCCAGAGCGATCAGCCGCCGCTCGAGCTGACTCGAGGGCCGCCGCGTCATCGTGCCTCCCCTCGGTCGTCCGGCGCGGCCCGCAACAGGCGCAGGCTCAGCGCACCCAACGCCACCGGCAGCCAGAAGTCAAACAGCCGGAACCCCAGCGCCACGGCGATCGCCTCCGTCTGCCCGACGCCGAACGACACCAGCAGCACGCTCAGCGACGCCTCGACGAATCCGAGTCCCGCTGGCTTGATGGCGATCATCGAGAACAGCAGCGAGATGGCATACGCAGCCAGCGCCAGCTCGAAGCTGATGTCGGCGTGCAGGGCCAGCGCCACCAGATAGAGCACTGCCACACCCAACAGTTCCACGCCCAGCGCGTGCGCGGCCGGGACGACATACGACCGCGGGTGCTGCTTCATGTGCGCGATCGCGTCGTAGAGCTCCGCCGCATGCTCGCGGGCTGCTGCGCGGTCCACAACCTGCGGCCGTCGCAGCATGCGCGCCGCAAGGTTCAGCGGGCGCGTCGCCAGCCCGTACATGCGTTCGAGCGATGCCTCGCTCCGCATCCCGAGCGCCGCCGCCCCGCCGAGCGCCATGACGATCGCGAAGATCGCCCCCGCTGCCACCGCCTCTGCCGTCGAGAGTGACCCGCGGACGTACAGCAGGACCAGCGCCGCGATGAGGACCGTGAAATACGCCAGGTAGCCGAGCACATACGCGGTGAAGTAGCCGGCGGTGATGCGCGCCGCCGACTCGCCGGTGCGCCGGCCCTCCCGCAAGTAGAGCGCGATCCCGCCGATCCCGCCCGTCTTCGAGACGAGGTTGACGAAGTGCGACGCCGACGTTAGCAGCAGGAAGCGCCCGGTCGCCGCGCGCACCCGGTTCGCCCGGAACGACGACGCATAGAACAGCGCCAGATTCAGGACGAATGCCGCCTCGACGGTCGCCGCCAGCGCGATAAACTCCCATCGTGCCGACGCGATCGCGCCAGCGATGCGGCTCAGCTCATGCACCTGCGTGATCACAGCGGCCGCCGCGGCGATCCCAAGGCCGAGCCAGAGCAGCTTCACCAACGGTAGGTGGCGGTCCGCTGTCGTCTGCATCGACATCAGATGATCCCCGCTGCTCCGTCGCGTGGCAAGGATCCTCTGGCGCGCTCACCGGGCCGGGCGGCAAGGGCCCCGTGTGCGAGGGCTGCGGGTGTGGGCGCGCTTACGTTTGTGAATTGACCTACAATGCGCGTAGTTGTTACGATCCCGTTTGGGTCTCGGGCAGCGGCCCCGCGCGCCAACCAGCGCACGGGCACCGGGCCGTCCCGGGCGGGAGAGGATCGCTTGCCGTTCCAGACTCTGCTCGACAACTATCTGGCCGTCTTCCTGGCGGCCATCGTCGGCTTCATCCTCACCGCCACCGCCCTCATCGGCGCGAGACTGCTCGCGCCCTACTCGAAGGAGCGCGGCAAGAGCGTCTCCTACGAGTGCGGCATGCTGCCGATTGGCCGCGCCCGCGCCCAGATCCACATCCGCTACTACCTCTTCGCCATCCTCTTCCTCATCTTCGACGTCGAAGCCGTGTTCCTCTTCCCCTGGGCCGCCACCTTCTCCGCCGCCGGCAAGGCGGCGTTCTGGGAGATGGTGATGTTCATCGGCATCCTCGCCGCCGGCTTAGGTTACGCCTGGAAGAAGGGAGTGCTGCAGTGGACCAAGCAGTAGAGGTGCAGGGCGCTGCCGCCGTCGTCACCACCGCCGCGCCCGACAGCAAGACCATCGAGGGCGCCCCCGTCGTCGCCCCGCGGCGCGAGAAGACCGGCATCGAGCGCGAGCAGGAGCGGCTCACCCCGGCGCCGTATGAGCCGGGCGTCGCCCTGTACCGCCAGATCCTGCCCGGCATCATGCAGGTCCCGGCCGACGCGCTGCTCGCCATCTCCCGCAAGTCGTCGCTCTGGCCGATGACCTTCGGCCTCGCCTGCTGCGCGATCGAGATGATCGCCACCTTCATGCCGCGCTACGACCTCGACCGCTTCGGCGTCGTCCCCTGGCCGTCGCCGCGCCAGTCCGACGTAATGATCGTCTCCGGCACCGTCACGAAGAAGATGGCGCCGGCCGTCAAGCTGCTCTACGAGCAGATGCCGAACCCGAAGTGGGTCATCTCGATGGGCGCCTGCGCGACCAACGGCGGCCCCTACACGCGCTACGACCGCGTCCTGCAGGGCGTCGACAAGATCATCCCGGTCGATGTCTACGTCCCTGGCTGCCCGCCCCGCCCGGAGGCGCTGCTCGACGGCTTCCTCGCGCTCCAGCACAAGATCATGGAGGAGCGCAACACGTAATGGCGGAAGGCGAAGAGCAGCAGGCCGCGCCGGCACCTGGCGAAGCCGACGGTGCGCCCGGAAGTCCACCCCCGCCCGCGGCATCGGCGGCGGCGAGCGGTGCGACACCGCCGAAGCCCGCCGCCGCGAAGCCACCGCGCCCCGCCCGCGAGGCGGAGCCAAAGGAAGCCCCCCGCGTCGCGCCCCCGCCGGGCAGCATCAACGAGACGCTCGCCGCTGCCGTCCCCGGCGTCGCCATGCGCGCCTACCTGGTGCCCGCGCTGGCCGGCGAGTCCGTCGCCGTCGAGGTCGCGCCGGCCGATGTGCCGGCCGTGATGACCGCCGCCCGCGACGACCCGCGTCTCGCCCTCACGTACCTGCGCTGCCTCTCCGGCGTCGACTGGCAGGACGAAGGGCTCGAGGTCGTCTACCACCTCGCCTCATTCGATACAGGCCAGCAGCTCACGCTGAAGACGCGCGTCACGTACGCTGACCCCGTCGTCCCGAGCGTCGCGTCGATCTTCCCGGCCGCCGACTGGCACGAGCGCGAGGCCCGCGACATGTTCGGCATCGTCTTCGAAGGCCACCCGAACCTCGTGCCCATCCTGCTGCCCGACGACATGACCGACCACTTCCCCCTCCGCAAGGACAATCCCCTGCAGGAGATCGACGAGTGGCAGGGCGAGAACCTGCGCGAGGGCGCGGGCGAGGGGGACGAATAAGTGGTGGTCGAGCAGGACGCCCCGGAGATCGTCGACATCCCGATCAACATGGGCCCGCAGCACCCCAGCACGCACGGGGTCTTTCGCATGGTGCTCGTCGTGTCCGGCGAGCAGGTGCTCGATGTGACGCCCCACATCGGCTACATGCACCGCGGCGGCGAGAAGCTGATGGAGACCATGGACTTCCGCCAGGGCATCGGCTATGCCGACCGCACCGAGTACCTGGCCCAGTTCAGCGCCGAGCTCGCCTACTGCCTGGCCGTCGAGCGCCTGATGGACATCGAGGTGCCCGAGCGCGCCCAGTACATCCGCGTCATCCTCACCGAGCTGAACCGCCTCAGCAGCCACTTCATGTTCATGGGCGCGTTCGGCATCGATTCCGGCCTCTTCGGCACGAGCTTCACCTACGCCTTCCGCGAGCGCGAGTACATCCAGGACGTCTTCGAGGAGGTGTCCGGGGACCGGCTGATGTACGCCTACTTTCGCGTCGGCGGGCTTGCCTGGGAGGTCACCGACAACTTCGTCGAGCGCGTCCACGAGGTGCTGAAGTCGTCGGCGCAGGGGATCCAGGATCTCGACGACCTGCTCACCCGCAACGAGATCTTCGTCGCGCGCTGCCAGAACATCGGCGCCTTCACCGCGCAGCAGGCGATTGCCAACGGCCTCAGCGGCCCCCTCCTGCGCGCCTCCGGGGTGCCGTGGGACCTCCGCAAGGACGAGCCGTACAGCGTCTACGACCGCTTCAAGTTCGAGGTCCCGGTCGGCCACTACGGGGACGTCTACGACCGCTACCTGGTGCGGCTCGAAGAGATGCGCCAGTCGATCAAGATCATCGAGCAGGCGCTCGAGCAGCTCCCGCCCGAAGGCCCGATCGTGCCCGAGAAGATGCCGCGCCGCCTGCGGACGCCCCCGGGCGAGGTCTACGCGAAGGTCGAGGCGCCACGCGGCGAGTGGGGCGTCTACCTCGTCTCGAAGGGCGGCGACAAGCCGTACCGTCTGAAGATGCGCTCGCCCTCGTTCTGCAACCTCTCCGCCCTGCGTGAGATGACGATTGGACAGTACCTGGCGGATGCCGTCATGATCCTGGGCTCGATGGATATCGTGCTCTGCTGTGTGGACAGGTAGGCTCGTCGCGTGACCGTTCTCGGCGCCCCGCTCGTCAACCTCAACCAGCACTGGCTGAGCACGCTGCTCGGCATCGTCGCGCTCACGCTCGTCATGACCTTCGCCGTCATGTTCGCCACCTACTACGAGCGCAAGGTCATCGCCCGCATCCAGCAGCGGCTCGGGCCGATGCGCACGGGCCCCTACGGCATCATGCAGGCCTTCGCCGACACCTTCAAGCTCGTCGCGAAGGAGGACCTGCGGCCCGCCACCGCCGACCCCGTTGCCTTCGAGCTCGCGGTCTTCGCCATCTTCATCCCCGCCTTCCTGGCGCTCATCGCCATCCCCTATACGCAGGACTGGATCGTCAGCCCCCTGCCGCTCAGCCTGCTCTACCTGCTCGCCGTCTCCGGCCTCTCCTTCATCGGCTTCCTGATGGCCGGCTGGGGCTCGGACAGCAAGTACGCGCTGCTCGGCGGCATGCGCGCCGCCGCGCAACTCATCTCCTACGAGATCCCGCTGATCCTGGCGGCGATCGGCGTCGTCATGATCACGCGCACCGTGGACCTCTCGGCGATCGTCGTCTTCCAGCACAAGGTGCCGCTGATCGTCTGGCAGCCGCTTGGCTTTCTGATCTTCCTCACCGCTTCGATCGCGGAGCTCGAACGCCAGCCCTTCGATATCCCGACGGGTGAGTCCGAGGTCGCCGGCGGCGTCTTCATCGAGTACAGCGGCATCCGCTGGTCGATGTTCCAGCTCACGTCGTACGTCAACATGTACGTCTTCTCGCTGCTCGGCGCGCTCGTCTTTCTGGGCGGCTGGGAGTGGCCCTTCGGTCGCGATGTCGGCTGGGGCTACCAGCTTCTGCTGACGCTGGCGAAGATGAGCATCTTCATCGTCTTCTACCTCTGGGTGCGCGCCTCCCTGCCGCGCCTCCGCGTCGACCAGCTCATGTCCTACGCCTGGAAGGTGCTGATCCCGTTCGCGCTGGTCCAGATCTTCCTCAACGGGCTCGTGCTCGTCTATGATTTGCCGGACGTGGCGCTGCTCATCACGTCCGGAGCCGGCGCGGCCGCACTGGTCTTCTTCATCTACCGGTCCGTCCGGGTCAAGCCGAGGAGGCCGCTCGAGATGGTCGCAAACGGCGTCGCGGCGAGGAGCGTGGTCTGATGCTGGGCATCCTGAAGAGCATGGGCATGACCGCGCGCGCCTGCTTCCGCAAGCCCGTCACGATCGAGTACCCGACGACCCACCGCGAGATCGCGAACCGCGACCGCGCCTTCCCCATCCTGATCTGGGACGAGGAGCACGACGAGCCGTTCTGCACCGGCTGCCACGCCTGCGAGCGCGCCTGCCCGGTCGAGTGCATGACCGTCGTCATGCGGGACAACCCGAAGTTCGCCGCCGGCGAGAGCAAGCGCCGCAAGATCATCGACGAGTTCTGGATCGACTACGGCCGCTGCATGCGCTGCAACATCTGCGTCGAGGTGTGCAACTTCGAGGCGATCGGCATGAACAACACCTGGGCCGGCCACGAGCTGTCGCGCTACGACCGCGGGGACCTCGTGATGGACCTCGATATGTTGCTGTCCCAGTCAAAGAAGAAGATGGTAGACCCCGGCCTGAGGGCATGACGCAGATATTCTTCGACCTGATGGCCGCGATCGTCATCCTCGGCGCCCTCGGCGTCGTGCTCGTGCGCAGCACCGTCTACGCCGCGCTCTTCCTCATCGCCTCGCTGATGGGCGTGGCCGGCATCTACGTGCTGCTCTCGACGGAGTTCCTGGCGCTGGTCCAGGTGCTGATCTACGGCGGCGCCGTCACCGTGCTGCTGCTCTTCGCGCTCATGCTGACGAAGGTGCGCGACCTGCGCGAGCGCGCGCCCGAGCCGCCGCAGCTCGCCGGCGCGGTCGCCGCGTCACTCGCGCTGCTCGCGGGCTTCATGACGATGGTCTACAAGACCACATGGCCCCGCAACGTCGGCCAGATCACGCCCATCTCCTTCAACCAGATCGGCACCGCCCTCTTCAACCGCTGGGCGGTGCCGTTCGAGATCGCGTCCGGCGTGCTGCTCGTCGCGCTCGTCGGCGCCATCGTCATCGCCATGCAGGAAGAAGGGGAGCGCTAGTGCCATACAAGGTTGATTGCGCCGCGCGCCGGACGCTGGACGATAGAGGGTGGAGGGTGGACGCGAGCAACCAGCACCGTCTCGCTGTTCGAGGCCTCCGCCTTCCGTCATCCACCTTCCCGTGCGGAGATGTATTGCGGCACAGCAAGTTGGAGGGGCGCTAGGTGGAGAGCGTCGCGCAGAAGATCCCGCTCGAGCACTTCATCGTCCTCAGCGGCGTCCTCTTTTCGATCGGCGTCTTCGGCGTGCTCTCGCGCCGTAACGCCGTGCTCGTGCTGATGTCCGTCGAGTTGATGCTGAACGCCGTCAGCATCAACCTGGTGGCGTTCGCCGTCTACACGGCGCCGTCGCTGTTCGTCGGCATCATCTTCGCCATCTTCGTCATCACCATCGCCGCGGCCGAGGTCGGCCTGGCGCTCGCCGTCGTGCTGCGGGTGTTCCGCAACCGCGGCACAGCGAACATCGACGAGATCAACACGCTCAAGTGGTGAGCGGGCAGGAAGCGGGCGCGCGCGGGGCCGCCGGCCGCGCATAGCAGGGGGAGGACAACATCAGCTTCGGCATGACGGACGCCTGGGTCTTGCCCGCGCTGCCGGTCGCCGGCTTCGTGCTGCTGCTGCTGTTCAGCCCGTGGCTGCCGCGCAAGGGCGACTGGCTCGCCATCGCCCTCATGGGCACGGCGTTCGGCCTCGTCTTCCCGATCGCCAACGACGTCCGCGACGCAATCGGGCGCGGCGGCTTCCACGGCGTCGGCGTCAGCCGCGACTGGCTCAACGTCCAGGGCTACATCGATATCCGCATGGGCACCTGGGTCGACCAGATCACGCTCGTCATGCTCTTCGTCGTCACGCTCATCACGCTGCTGGTGATGATCTACTCCACCGGCTACATGCGGGGCGACCGCCGCTACGGCTGGTTCTACGCGATCGTCTCGCTGTTCGCCGCGTCGATGCTCACGCTCGTCCTCGCCGACAACCTGCTGCTGCTCTACTTCGCGTGGGAGCTCGTCGGCCTTTGCTCGATGCTGCTCATCGGCTACTACAACGACAAGCAGTCCGCCGCTGAAGCCGCGAAGAAAGCGTTCGTCACCACGCGCATCGGCGACGTGGGGCTGCTGATCGGCATCATCATCCTCTTCACGCAGACGCACACCTTCAACATCCAGCAGATCCTCCACATGGCCGAAGCCGGCGACATCCCGCGCCAGTGGCTCACCGCCGCCGCGGTGCTGATGTTCGCCGGCGCCTGCGGCAAGTCCGCGCAGTTCCCGCTGCACGTCTGGCTGCCCGACGCCATGGAGGGCCCGACCCCGGTCTCCGCGCTGATCCACGCCGCCACGATGGTCGTCGCCGGCGTCTACCTCCTCGCCCGCATGCTGCCCCTGATGGAGGTCGTGCGCGGCATGCCCGAGCTGATCACCGCCATCGGCCTCACCACGACGATGATCGCCGCCTTCGCCGGCCTCGCCCAGCGCGACATCAAGCGCGTCGTCGCCTACTCCACGCTCAACAGCCTCGGGCTGATGTTCGTCGCGCTCGGCTCCGGCATGCTCTACCTCTTCACCCACGCCTTCTTCAAGGCGCTCCTCTTCCTCGGCTGCGGCTCCGTCATCCACGCCACCGGGGAGCAGGAGGTCGACAAGCTCGGCGGCCTCTGGAACAAGATGCCGATCACCGCGCCCATGTTCCTCATCGGCGCCCTCGCGATGGCCGGCCTCGTCCCGTTCTCCGGCTACTGGGCGAAGGACGAGATCCTGGTCGGCGTGTACAACGGCCACCTCAGCCACATCGTGCTCATCACCGTGCTGATCAGCCTGCCGGTCACGGCGATCTACATGGCGCGCCTCGTCATGCTCACGTTCTTCGGCACCGTCAAGGACCCGCACGTCCACGAGCACGCGCACGAGTCCGAGCCCGCGATGAGCTGGCCGCTGATCCTGCTGGGCGCGCTCGCGCTCGTCGGCGGATTCCTGGCGTTCGACGGTGTCGGCAAGGCGCTCGGCTTCCACAGCGGCTGGATGGGCTTCGTCTACAACCTCGCCGAGGGCCCCGAGAAGTTCCATGTCAACTGGGGTCTGGCGGTCGGTTCGGTTGTGCTCGTGGTGTCGGGCCTCGGCTTCGGCGCCTGGATGTGGTCCGGCGACGCCGAGCCCTCGAAGCGCGCCGCCGCCTTCTCGCCGTTCTTCTACCGCCTCTTCTACAACCGCTTCTACATCGACGAGGTCTACCAGTTCGCGATCGACCGGATCGTGCTCGCCGCGGGCCGCGTGGTCGCCGTCTTCGACCGTGCGGTCGTCAACGACTCCGGCGTCAACGGCACCGGCGAGCTGACGTCGTTCTTCGGCTGGATCGGCAAGTACCAGCAGACCGGCAAGATCCCGAACTACGCGCTGGCCATTGTGGTCGGCATCGTCGTGATCGCCGCCGTCGCGTTCGGCTACAGGGGATAGGAGCGCCATGCACTCGGGTTACTGGCTCATCGCCACCGTCGGCATCCCGCTCGTCGCGGCGGCGGCGCTCGTGCTCGTCCCCGACGAGCGGCGCGACGTCGTGCGCTGGTTCAGCGCCATCGTCGCCGCCGCGCTCTTCGCGCTGTCCATGTACATCTTCTTCGCGTACGAGATCGACCGCGGCGGCGGCTACCAGTTCTTCATCCGCTGGGACTGGCTCCAGAACGTCGGCTTCCTGCGCGCCCACGGCATCTCGCTCGCCTTCGGCGTCGATGGTATCGCCGCGCCGATGGTGCTACTCACGGGCATCGTCTCCTTCGGCGGCGCCCTCATCTCCTGGAAGATCGAGCACCACAACAAGGACTTCTTCATCCTCTTCTGGGTGCTCGTCGCCGGGGTCTACGGCACCTTCGGATCGCTCGACCTCTTCTTCTTCTTCTTCTTCTACGAGGTCGCCGTGCTTCCCATGTACCTGCTGATCGCGGTCTGGGGCTCCAGCAGCACCTTCCCCACCTTCACGCGCACCAAGGAATACAGCGCGATGAAGCTGACGATCATGCTGGTCTCGGCGTCGATCCTCATCTTCCTCGGCATCTTCGCCGTGTTCCACGAGGCGGGGAAGGGCACGTTCGACCTGCAGACGCTGTACGCCTACCACTTCAACGAGAACTTCCAGAGGGCCGTCTTCCCGCTCTTCCTGGTCGGCTGTGGCGTGCTCGCCGGCCTCTGGCCCTTCCATACGTGGTCGCCCGATGGCCACGTCTCCGCGCCCACCGCCGTCTCGATGCTGCACGCCGGCGTGCTGATGAAGCTCGGCGCCTTCGGCATCATCCGCCTCGGCATCCAGCTCCTGCCCGCCGGCGCGACGTTCTGGATGCCCGGCCTGATGGTGCTGGCGACGGTCAACGTCGTCTACGGCGCCTTCTCCGCGACCGCGCAGCGTGACTTCAAGTACATGATCGGCTACTCGTCGGTCAGCCACATGGGCCTCGTGCTGATGGGCCTGGCGACGATGAACGTCATCGGCGTCGATGGCGCCGTGCTGCAGATGTTCTCGCACGGCGTCATGACCGCCCTCTTCTTCGCCATGGTCGGGTCCGTCTACGACCAGGCGCACACGCGCGACATGACGCTCTTCAGCGGCCTCGTCCAGAAGATGCCGTTCTTCGTCTTCTTCTTCGGTCTGGCCGGCCTCGCATCCGTCGGCCTGCCCGCGCTTTCCGGCTTCGTCGCCGAGTTCAACGTGTTCGTCGGCACCTTCAAGACGTACCCCTGGGCCGCCGCGCTCGGCATCTTCGCGGCGATGCTCACCGCCGTCTACATCCTCCGCATGTGGTCGATGTCGTTTTTCGGCGCCTTCAACGACCGCTGGTCCGGGCTGAAGGAGATGACCTACCTGGAGCGCGGCACCGCGTCGCTGCTCGCCGCCTTCATCCTGTTCATGGGGCTCTGGCCCGCGCCGTTCGTCGACCGCATCAGCGAGACCGTCAGGCACCTGCCCGGAGTTTCATGAACCTGAACTTCGACTACACGCTGTTCATCCCGGAGTTCATGCTCGCCGGCCTCGCCGCGATCGTGGTCGCGCTCGACCTCTTCGCCCCGCAGGTGCGCAAGTCGTGGCTGTCGTACGTCGCCGCGGCCGGCCTCGCGGTGACCGCCGTCGTCTCGCTCTCCTGGGTGAACAAGGATTCGACCTTCGCGCGCATCTACGCGGTCGACAACTACACGACGTACTTCCGCGTCTTGTTCATGGGCACCGCCGCCGTGATCTGCCTGGCGTCGGCGCGGCTCGTCGAGGACAAGCTCCGCCACCCCGGCGAGTACTACGGCCTGATCATCCTCTCGACGGTCGGCGCCATCGGCATGGCCGCCGCGCGCGAGCTGATGACCGCCTACCTCTCGCTCGAGCTCCTGAGCTTCAGCCTCTACATCCTCGTCTCTTTCGCGAAGTTCGATTCGCGCTCCAACGAGGCGGGCCTCAAGTACCTGCTGCTCGGCGCGTTCTCGTCCGCCATGTTCCTCTACGGGCTCAGCCTGATCTACGGCGTCACCGGCTCGACGTACTACAGCGGCATCTCCGCCGCGCTCTCCGCCGGCACGCACGGCTTCTCGTTCGCCCTGCTGATGGCACTCGTGCTGATCCTCGCCGGCCTGGGATTCAAGGTCGCCGCCGTCCCCTTCCACATGTGGACGCCCGACGCCTACGAGGGCGCGCCGATCGCCATCACCGCCTACCTCTCGACGACGTCGAAGGCGGCCGGCTTCGCGCTCCTGCTGCGCCTCTTCGGCGGCGCCTTCCAGGTCGTCCACAACGACTGGAGCTGGATCATCGCCGGCCTCGCCGCCGCGTCGATGCTCCTCGGCAACCTCGTCGCCCTCCAGCAGCACAACATCAAGCGGCTGATGGCGTACTCCTCGATCGGCCAGATCGGCTACCTGCTGATGGGCGTCGCCGGCCTCTCGCACAACACGGCGTCCGCGCTCGTGCTGCACCTGACCGGCTACATGGTGACGAACCTCGCCCTCTTCGTCGTGATCATCGCCTGGTACAACCTGACCGGTAAGGAGGAGATCACCGACTTCCGCGGCATGCGCGAGCGCGCGCCGCTGCTCGCCGGCGCGCTCGCCGGCGCGCTCTTCTCGCTCGCCGGCCTGCCGCTCTTCGCCGGCTTCGTCACCAAGTTCATCCTCTTCCAGGCGGCGACGGAGCAGGGATACTACTGGCTCGCCGGCATCGGCGTCGTCACCAGCGTCATCTCGCTCTACTACTACCTGATGGTGATGAAGGAGGCGTTCGTCACCGCGCCCGCGGAGGGCGAGACGCACCGGCTGCGCGTCCCCTACGTGATGCAGGGCCTCACCGTCGCGCTCATGCTCGGCGTCTTCTACGTCGGCCTCTACCCGCAGCAGCTCTTCAGCGCCATCGACAACGCCACCCGCTTCTTGTTCGTGTGAACGATCAGCCCCGTCATGGGAAGAGGCGTTGATCGGTTCGTTCCCAGCGACGGTAGGAGATCCTGAGCTCTTCGATCAGTTCGGCTGGAGCCAGGCGGCACGTCACTCTATGCTCCGTCACAAGGTGATGTATCAGATGTTCAACGCTGAGCCGTCCTGCAGGGAAATGGATCTTCTGTAGATCCGGTACGGATTCGCTTCTGCCATTAACGTGAAGATGCGAGTGGGGTTTGTCGTCCATTGGTCTCGTGTCATACTCGTATCTGAACACCCAGTTAGTGTCGTTCAGCCAGTAGATGTATACCGCCTCAACGACATGCGGTCGCCCTGATCGTTCGGTGATGATCTGACTGAACTCCAGCGCGCCTCTGCTCAGTTCCACATGCGCGTAATGTCCGCCTACGCGGCGGGCGATTTGGTGATAGGCCGGGTTCAACCTGTATGTTTGAGAATCGAGCCGGCTGTCCGAGATGGTACGGTTGAACAGCCCGTTGAGGTTGTCGACGTGCGGTTTGATGATGCGGTTAAGGTCAGGAGACCGACTCAAGATCGGCTAGCATAGCGAGCGTGCGTGCGCCGCTGCGATCAGGCAGCAGTCCCTTTGCGCGGAGTTCGAGGAACTCCTTCCCGGACATGTCGAGCATGCGTCGTGCCTCGTGGTCGAGCAAGCGCATCAACTCATCGTGAGTGTTGATCTCGTCATACTCGACCGACTCGCCGTTCGTCCGGTGGCGCCACGGGAGGTTCCAAGCTGCCATGTCAGTGTTCTCAATTCAAGAGTCGGATTCGTCCGGCACGAGTTTAGCACATCGGGCCGTGCGCTGACTTCCGCCTATCGACCACCGCCCTGCACCCGCGACCTACAGCACCGCCAGATAGCGCTCCATCTCGAAGTCGCTGACGTGCTTCCGGTAGGCGTCCCACTCGATGGTCTTGTTCTGCAGCAGGCTCTCGAACACGTGGTCCCCCAGCGCGCGGCGCGCGAAGTCGCTCCCCGCGAACGCCTGGATCGCCTCCTTCAGGCTCCCCGGCAGCGCCTCGATCCCCCGCGCGCGCCGCTCCGCCTCCGTCAGCTCGAAGACGTTCTCCTCCGTCGGCTCGGCGAGTGGGTACTCGTGCTCGATGCCGGCCAGCCCCGCCGCCAGCATCAGCGCGAACGCCAGGTACGGGTTGCACGCCGGGTCCGGCGCGCGATACTCGAGCCGCGTCGCCACTTCCTTCCCCGGCTTGTACTCCGGCACCCGGACCAGGTCCGAGCGGTTGCGCCGCGCCCAGGTGATGTACACCGGCGCCTCGTACCCCGGCATCAGCCGCTTGTAGCTGTTCACCCACTGGTTGGTGACGAGCGTGAACTCCGGCGCGTGCCGAAGCAGCCCCGCCATGTACGCCTTCGCGATCGCTGACAGGTGGTACTTGTCGCCCGCGTCGAAGAACGCGTTCCGGTCGCCCTTGAAGAGCGACTGGTGCGTGTGCATCCCGGAGCCGTTTTCGTCCTCGAGCGGCTTCGGCATGAACGTCGCGTACACGCCCGACGCCAGCGCTACCTCCTTCACGACGAGCCGATACGTCATGGCGTTGTCCGCCATCGTCAGCGCGTCCGTGTAGCGCAGGTCGATCTCGTGCTGGCTCGGCGCCACCTCGTGGTGGCTGTACTCGACGCCGATCCCCATCTCCTCCAGCGTCAGCACCGTCTGCCGCCGCAGGTCACTCGCGACGTCGAGCGGCGTCAGGTCGAAGTAGCCGCCCTTGTCCAGCCCCTCCGGCTTCTCCGACGTCTTGAAGTAGAAGAACTCCAGCTCCGGCCCGACGTAGAATGTGTACCCGAGATCCGCCGCGCGCTTGAGCTGGCGCTTCAGCACGAAGCGCGGGTCGCCCTCGAACGGCGTCCCGTCGGGCATCATGATGTCGCAGAACATGCGCGCCACGCCCCGCTCCCGCGGCCGCCAGGGCAGCACCTGGAAGGTCGCCGGGTCCGGCATCGCCACCATGTCCGACTCGTCGACGCGCGCGAAGCCCTCGATGCTCGACCCGTCGAAGCCCTGCCCCTCCTCCAGCGCCTGCTCCAGCTCCTCGACCGTGATCGCGAAGCTCTTCAGCGAGCCCAGGATGTCCGTGAACCAGAGCCGGATGAACTTGATGTCGCGGTCGCGGCACGCCTGCAGCACGTACTCTTTCTGGTCGTCGAGCATGTCCTCTGTCCCCCGCTTGCGTTCCCGCGCCTATTGTACCCGCGCGCGCGGCCGCCGCCCGCCGCGGCATCCAGCGGCGACGCGATGTAACAGAGACGTAATCCCGCGGGGCGCGGGGATGCGGACGGGGCGGGCTCAAGCCGCACGGTGAGGGTAGGCCCACGCACGCGGCCCTCAGCGTGCCCTGCGACCCCGCGAGGAATCGCCATCCCTATCTGCGCCATCTGCGGACGCCCCCGGCGCCGGCATCTGTGACATCTGTGGTCCCCCGCGTCACGCCGCGTCGGCCGTGCGGATCTTCACCACCTTCGGCCGCGCCGAGCGCGCCGCGAGGATCCGGAAGAACGTCAGGAACAGGACCGCGATGCCCGACGCGAGGTATGACACCTGCGCCGCGAGCGCCGGCGAGTCCGTGCCCGCGTAGATGCCGTGCGCCAGCGCCCCCACGAACAGCAGGAACGTCAGATAGTGCACCAGGCGCCATCCCCGCTGTCCGATCGCGCCCTTCAGGTAGAAGGTCGCCGTGATGATCAGCGACCCGTAGAGCGTGAACACGCCCACCGCCACCGGCAGCGTCCGGTACTGCGACCGGAACGGGACCAGCATCTGTGCCAGCGTGAACTTCGCGTACGGGTCGGGCAGCATGATCAGCGCGTGAAACACCATCACGATCAGCACGAAGATCGAGAGGAACTTGTGCACCTCGAAGACCCACGGCCGCCCCAGCATCCCATCGAACACCCGCGAGCTGATCGCGAGGCCCATCGCAACCGATGCGAACAGCAGCCAGAACGCCACGAACCCCGCCGACCTCCCGAGGTACCAGTAGAAGTGCACCGAGAACGGATAACGCGAGATCGCGAATGCGTGTGACGCCGTGACGCCGTACGCCCCCGACACGGTGGCGGCAGTGAGCGGCGCGCACCGCGCGACCGACGACAGCGCGCCGCTCATGCTGCCCCCGTGGCGATCACGATGCCCGTGTCGTCGTTACCGGCGCCGCCGCCGCTACGGGAGCGGGCGCGCTGGCCCGTGGCGGCGGCGCGGACGCGGCCTGCACCTGGACGTTCGCGCCCTGCTGGACCTGCGCCGGCGCCGCCGCCGGCGCAGGTGCGCTCCCCTGGATGATGTAGATCCGGCGGATGATGATCACCGGCGGCGGTGGTGCGGCCGCGGGAGGCGGTTGGGCGGCGGCCGCCGCGCGCGCGATGAGCGCGCTCCGCGCCTCCGGCGACAGCGCCGACAGGGCGATCAGGTCCTTCCGCAGCGTATCCGTCTGCGCCCCCGCCCCCGCCGGTCTCCCCGAAAGGTCGGGCCACGCCAGCGCCGTCCAGATCACCGCCACGGCCAGGCACGCTGTGCCGATGATCGTCAGCTTCGTCGCGATGAACTTCTTCACCGCCGCGTCCCCCTACTGCCCTTCCAACTTGATGTGCCGCAATACGCCTCCGCACTGGAAGGTGAAAAATGGACCGTGGAACATCGGACGGCGAGACGGTCTTGGTCCCTGGCGTCCAACTTCCACCTTCTACCCTCCAGCGCCCCTTGTGATGGATCCACTTCGAGCAGCACTAGTCATCGTGCCCTTCGCCGTCATCCCCGTAGCTCGGCGCGGGCGCGGCGGCGGCTGGCCGGCCGTCGTCGTGGGAGACGGGCGCCGTCGCCGGCTGCTGAGACGCCGGCGCGGCGGCACTCGACACAGCCGGTACGCTGGCGCCGGCGGGCGCCGGCACCTGGATGTACTCCGTGATCACCACGGGCGTTGGAGCCGGCGCCGGTGCGGCCTGCGCTTGTGTCGCCACCGCGGTCGGCTGCGCGACCGCCTCGGCGGCTCGCTTGTGGCCTACCGAACCGAAGAGCCCGGCCTGCGCGCCGAACGCCACGACCGCGAACCCGACCACCGTCGTCAGCGCCAGCGAGATTGCGAGCGCGAATCGTCGTTGCATGCGTCATCCTCCCTTGTTTCCTGCGTCAGCCCCGGTGCGTCTGCCCGTCGCCGTACGCCCACGTCCCTGTCTCCGTCCGTCCATCTCGCAGTCGCGTCTCCTCGCTCCCCATCCACCGGCGTCACCGCCGCGATCACACCGCCTTCATGCCGCCTCGCCCATGCGCCATCGCGCGGACGCGTACGTCCCGCCGCCCACCAGCACGAAGAGCCCTGCGGCGCCGTGCGCCGCGAGGAACCGTGCGCCGTCGTCGCGGCCCAGGAGCAGTGCTGTCTTCGCGAACACGTCCGCGTCCATCGCGCACGCCGCGCGTACCGAGACCGACAGCACGTCATTCTCCACCGGCGCCCCGGTCCGCGGGTCGATCAGGTGATGCTGCCAGCGGCCATTGCGGCGCCAGCGCCGCACCGCCGTCGTCGATGTTGCGAGCGCTTCGTCGTGCAGCCGCACCACGCCCAGGTCCGGCGCCGCCTCGAACGGGCTCGCGACGCCGACCAGCCAGCCGTCGCCGTCGGGGCCGTCGCCCGCCGCGAAGATGTCGCCGCCGGCATCCACGAGGTAGTCCCGCAGCGGCCGCAGGTGCGCCGCCGCCGCGTCCACCGCATACCCCTTGCCGATGCCGCCAAGGTCGATGCGCAGGCCTGCCGGCGCCTGGACCGCCTGCCGCCGCCGGTCGAGCCGGAGCTCCGCGATCGTGTGGCGCGCGGGCGCCGGCCCGCTGACCCGTTCCAGATCACGGCCGGCGACCAGGTCGAACGACCGGTCGTAGCCCGCGGCCTCGAGCGCCGGCAGCACCGCCGGTTCGAAGATGCCGTCTGTCAGGCGCCCGTAGCGCTGCGCGTGCGCCAGGATGTCGAACAGCTCGCCGGACACCGGGAGCGCATGCCCCGCGCACGCGTTGAGGAGCGAAAGCTCGCTGTCGGTGCGGAAGCGTGAGCAGCGGTCCTCGACCTCGTGGAAGATGCGTTCGGCGTTCGCCAGGGCCCCCGCCTGCTGGTAGTCGCGCAGGAACAGCCGCACATCCGTATTCATCGCGCGGAACCGGCGGCAGCCGAGCACGTTGCTCCAGGACGCCGGCGGACGTGGCAACGCCGTCTCGTCGCGGTCGAGTTCGGCGACCGCGCATCCCCCCGCGCCCGGTCCGCGCAGCCCCTGGTCGATGCTCATATACCGGACAACTGCCTCCGCCCAGCGCAGGTGACGCCCACAGCGATAGATCTTTCCAATGTCTCCGCCGCGTCGCATCTGTGGCGCCGTGACGGTGCGGCCACCTGATCCGCGGGCTGAAAGCCCACGCGACAGCGTGGGCGTGAAAGCCCGAGCGACAGCGTGGGCGCCTATCATGAATGTCGGCCGCCGCCCCGTCGCAGTGATGGGGCTGCCCCGCCATCCCCCGACGCCTGCTCTGGGACGAGATTCGCCCGCCCGCCCCCCTTCCACGCGCGCGCGAACGAGCGGCGACGCCGCGTAGGGGCACAAGGCGTTGTGCCCGCGTAGGGAGGGCACAAGGCGTTGTGCCCGCGTAGGGAGGGCACAAGGCGTTGTGCCCCTACTGGTTGCCACACCGCGGCGCGGCGCGCCGGCGTAGGGCGCTGCCAGAAAACCGCCAGCACGGCCTAGCCCCAAGCCGCACCGTCATGTACGTTGTACCGGCCTCAGCGGCGGGCTGTCTCCGGACGCCTGCTGGCGCCCCTGTCTCGTCGCATCAACGCACCAGTTCTGTCCGAATGGAGGGACGAAGTTGCATATTGTCGTCTGCGTGAAGCAGGTCCCCGACTGGGACATCCCCCCCGCCAGCTTCAAGGTCGATGAGGCGGCGAAGAAGGTCGTGCCGCCCCCCGGCGTCGCGCCCGTCCCCAGCCAGTTCGATGCCATCGCCGTCGAAGCGGCCATGCGCATCAAGGACGCCGCCGCCGATACCAGGGTCACGATCATGAGCCTGGGCGCCGCCAGCGCCCGCGACGTCATCAAGCACGGCCTCGCGATGGGCGGCGACGAGGGCGTGCTGCTCGTCGATGACGCGTTCAACGACCTCGACAGCACTGGCACCGCCACCGTGCTCTCCTCGGCGATCAAGAAGCTGGGCGATGTCAGCCTCGTGCTCACCGGCCGCCAGGCCGTCGACTGGGACCTCGGCGTCACCGGCACGCTCATCGCCGAGATGCTCGGCGCGCCCGTCATCACCTTCGCGAAGGCGGTCACCGTCGCGGGCGACAAGGTCACCGTCGAGCGCGTGCTGCCCGATGCGTTCGAGACGGTCGAGGCGCCGCTGCCC
>JAKAMA010000243.1 GCA_021813085.1 Chloroflexota bacterium
CGCATCCGGCACGGTCTCGACAGCGGCGAACCTCCCCGGCTGGGGCGAGGTGCCGATCGGCCGGCTGCTCGGCGGCCCGCGCGGCGTGCCGGTGGCAATGGAGAACGACGCGAACGCGGCGGCGGTCGGCGAGCGCTGGCTCGGCGCCGCGCGCGGGCTCGACGACTTCATCTTCATCGCGCTGGGCACCGGCATCGGCGCCGGCGTCGTGCTGGACGGCAGGCTGCACCGCGGCGCCCATTTCCTGGCGGGCGAGGTGGCGTTCTTCCCGATGACGCGCGAGCAGCTCCATCATCCCGGCTGGGACCACTGCTTCGAGGCTGACGCCGGCGGCCGCGCGTACGCGGCGAAGGCGGTCGAACTGCTGGGCGAGGGCGCGAATCCGGGCGACCTCTTCGACGCCGCCGCAGCCGGCGACGAGCGCGCCTCCACGTGGCTGCGCGAGGTGCAGGACGAGCTGGCGATGGCCGTGGTGGACATCGCCGCGCTGCTCGACCCGCAGGCCATCGTCTTCGGTGGCGGGGTGGCGATGGCGCAGGGCGAGCGGCTGCTGGGGCCGGTGCGCGAGGCGGCGCTGCGCTGCCTGCCGGCGCCGCCTGCGATCGTGCTTTCGGAGCTGGGCGCGGACGCGCAGCTCCTCGGCGCCGTGCGGCTGGCGCTCGACCGGCTGGCGGAGGAGGGACGGTGACCCGGCCGGAGCCGGACGCGTACTTCATGCGCATCGCGCTGGCGGTGCGTTCGCGCGCGAACTGCACGGGGCGGCGCGTCGGCGCGGTCATCGTGCGCGACGGGCGCATCCTCAGCACGGGCTACAACGGCACGCCCTCGAAGATGCGCAACTGCGAGGAGGGCGGCTGCCACCGCTGCGCCCATCCGGAGGCGTACGCCTCGGGCGAGGGGTACGACGTCTGCATCTGCGTGCACGCGGAGCAGAACGCCCTGCTGGCCGCGGCGCGCTTCGGCGTGGCGGTCGCCGACTGCACGATGTACACCACACTGCAGCCGTGCTTCGGCTGCCTGAAGGAGCTGCTGCAGGCGAACGTGCGCGAGGTCTGCTATCTCCAACCGTGGCAGTCGCGCTTCGGCGACGTCTACGGCGCCCTGGTCGAGCGGCTCGGGCCGGAGCGATTCCGCCGCGTCGCCGTCGACGACCCGGACGCGCGCTGGGCGCTGGGGCGCGCGGCCGAAGGCGAACGCGGCCTCGGGCACGAGGATCTCCGGTGAGGCGCGCGCGGGGATGCGGACAGACGCGGGAGGGAGCATGACGTTGCTCGCGGGGGCGGCCGAAGTCGTGATCACGCCCCCCGTGGGGACGGCACTCGACGGCTACGGCGGGCGCGCCGGCGGCTCCGTCGCCGTGCACGACGACCTGTACGCGCGGGCGATCGTCGTGGATGACGGCGTGACGCAGGCAGCGATCGTCGGCTGCGACCTGATCGGCGTCGACCGCCGGCTCGTGGCGGCGGCGCGCGAGCGGGCGAGCGCCGCGACGGACATCCCTGCCGCGCACATCATGATCGCGGCCACCCACACGCACGCGGGGCCGGCGGGCCTCCGCCGCGATCGCGATGAAGCGCTGACCGACGTGACGGCGCGGACGATCGCCGGCGCCATCGCCGCGGCGCACCGCGACCGGCGTCCCGCCGTGCTGAAGGCGGGGCGCGGCAGCGTCGACAGCGTCAGCCAGAACCGCCGCGACCCGGCGGGCCCGTACGACCCGGCGCTGCGCGTGCTGCTCTTCGACGCGCCGGACCCGCGTGATGGCGCCATCGCCGCCATCGTCAACTTCGCCTGCCACGCGACGGTGCTCTTCTCGACGAACATGGCGATCTCCGCCGACTACCCTGGCTACGCGGTGCGGACGGTGCAGCAGATCATCGGCGGCGCGCCGGTGGTATTCCTGAACGGCGCCTGCGGCGACGTCAACCCGGCGTGGATCGAGCAGCGGTACGACGAGGCGGCGCGCGTCGGGTCGATCGTCGGTGCGGAGGCGGCGCGCCGGCTGCAGGAGTTGCGGCCGCTCGGCGTCGGCCAGAAGGTGTGGAACATCCGCTGGGACGAGCTCACCGACAAGGCGGTGAGCTCCGGCGAGCTGATCGCCGAGCCGGCGGTCCGCGTCGCGTCGCGCAACGTGGCGGTGCCGCTGCGCGCGCTCGACGCGCCCGAAGCGTACGACCGGCGGATCGCCGGCCTCGACCGGCGCCTCGGCGGCGCGCCGGACGCGGGCCTCGCGCACGAGGGGGAGGCGGCGCACGCCCGGGGCACGGCAAGCAGCGCCCCTACGGCGGGGGATGACGATCCGGCGCTCGCCCGGGGCGCGGCAAGCAGCGCCCCTACCGCGGGGGATGACGGCCCAGCGCTCGCACGGGGCGCGGCAAGCAGCGCCCCTACCGCGGGGGATGACGGCCCGGCGCTCGCACGGGGCGCGGCAAGCAGCGCCCCTACCGCGGGGGATGACGATCCGGCACTCGCACGGGGCGCGGCAAGCTGCGCCCCTACCGCGGGGCATGACGGCCCGGCGCTCGCCCGGGGCGCGTCAAGCAGCGCCCCTACCGCCGGGGATGACGAGCCGGCGCTCGCACGGGGCGCGGCAAGCAGCGCCCCTACCGCCGGGGATGACGCGCCGGGGCGCGGGCCGGACAGCAGCATCGAAGAGCGGCGGCTCGCCATGGAGCAGATGACGCGCTACCGCACGGAGCGGGGCGTCGCCGAGCGGCTGGGGCCCGGCGCCGCCGGCAAGCTGCTGCACCCGGAGGTGCAGGCGATCGCCCTCGGCGGCGGGTGCGTGGTGCTCGGACTGCCGGGAGAGTGCTTCGCGGAGACCGGGCAGGCGGTCCAGGCGGCGGCCGGCCTGCCGCACCTGCTCATCGCCTGTTACGCCAACCACTATGTCGGCTACCTGGTGCCGCGCCACGCCTTCGCCGAGGGCGGCTACGAGCCGGGCGCGGCGATGCTCGACGAGACGGCGGAACAGACCGTGCGCACCGCCGCGATCGAGCTCGTGCGCTCGCTGCTGGGGCCGACAGACCAATGATGCAGAGGGACGCGGATGAGGGTGGGACCGCAGTCGTCAGTCGTCAGTAGTCGGTGGCCAGTGGTCAGCAGTCGGGCGCTCTTTGCTGGAGTTGCGAGGTTGGCCTCGCTCGCGCGCTCCGGCGGCATCCCGCTTCCCGCTTCCTTGTACGGATGTCAACCGCGGGGCTAGACTTGGCCCTCACATCCCCGCAGTAGAATGGGACGATGAAGCGCGTACTGGTCTTCGAGGCGCACGGCGACGACATGGAGTTCCTCGCCGGCGGCACCATCGCGAAGTTCGCCGACCGCGGACACGAGGTGACGGTCGTCGTGGCCACGGACAACGACAAGGGCTCGTTCGAGCTGAGCGCGGAGGAGCTGCGCGCCGTGCGCGACCGCGAGGTCAACGGCGCCGCCGAGGTGCTGGGCGTCCGGCGCGTGATCCCGCTCGGCTACTCCGACGGCGACCTCGCATACCAGGTGCCACCCGACCGGCTGCGCGCCCAGTGCATGCGGATCATCCGCGAACTGAAGCCGGATATCGTCTTCACGTGGGACCCGTTCACGCCGTACGAGGGCCACGCGGACCATCGCGCCATCGCCGTCGCGGCGAGCGAGGCGGCGAGCTTCTCGCACTTCCCGCTGTACGAGCCGGAGCAGATGCGCGAGGGGCTGGCGCCGCACTACGTGTCGGAGTGCTGGTTTTTCGCGAAGTCGCCGCGCGACCTGAACGTGTACGTCGACATCGACGGCACCATCGACCGGAAGATCGAGGCGCTGTGCCGGCACGAGGCGCAGATGGTGCTGACCATCGCCGACATGCAGGTGCACCTGCGCGCCTCCGGCCTCGACGTGCCGTGGCTGGCCCAGCTCGACCCGCACGACTACCACGAGCCGATCGCGCGGCGGATGAAGGCCGCCGCGCGCGCCGTCGCCGAGCGCTCGGGGCTGGCGTGCACGTACGCGGAAGCGTTCCGGCGCACGCGATATGGCGGCATCGAGTCGCTCGCGAAGGACCAGAGCATCGCCGAGGACGTCACGTGAAGCTCGGCTGCAGCTCGTGGTCCTACCACGCCGCCTTCCGCGACGGCCGCATCGACCAGCGCGAGTGGCTGCGCCGCTGCGCCGAGGACATGGAGCTCGACGGCGTCGAGCTGGCGGACCTGCACTTCCCGACGACCGACCCATCCTACCTGCGCGAGGTCAAGAAGCTCTGCATCGACCTGCAGCTCACGGTGGCGGGCATCGCGGTCACCAACGACTTCGGGCCCGCGGAGCGGCGCGCGCAGGAGATCGCCCGCGTCCGCCACTGGTGCGATATCGCGGCGGTGCTGGGCGCGCCCGTGGTGCGGGTGTTCGCCGGCTGGATGCCGGTGCGCGCACAGGAAGCGGACGCGGGCCGCATCGTCGCCATCCTGCGCAGGGTCATCGGCCAGCCGCAGCCGGACCGGCGGCGGGCCTGGTCCGACGTGTCGTGGGCGCTGCGGCAGTGCGCCGACTACGCGGCCGA
>JAKAMA010000244.1 GCA_021813085.1 Chloroflexota bacterium
CGCGCAGCGAGCTGCTGGCGGCGCTAATGCCCTACCTGCTGAATCTCGCCGCGGCGGCCTGGTTCTTCAGCGAGAACGGCAGCACCCGCTGGGCCGCGTTCTGGGCGACGCTCGTCGCCGTCGCGCGGATCGTCGCGCCGGTCGCGCTGGCGCAGCTCTCGAGCGTCCCCGCCGCCGGCGCGCACTACGTCGACTGGCACGCCGTGCGCTACGTGCTGTGGTTCCAGGACGTCGAGATGTTCCTCTTCGGCATCGGCCTGTGGGCCATCTTCGCCCGCTTCGTCGGCAACGGCGCCAGCGCGCCGGCCCCTGTCGGCTACTACGCCGAGGCGTAGCGCGCACCGTCACCCGTTCGGGCATCTTCCGCTGCCGTCCTCGCACGGGGACGGCGGCTTGCGTGCGGCGCACGGAAGCACAGGCGCACGGAAGCACATTGACACGCTCACAGCCATGGCCTACGCTGTGCCACCACCGGAGGAGATGCGCCCAATGCCCGGCCTGTACCACGACGGAAGCCGCAGCCTGCAGGATCGCTTCGACACGCGCCGCCTTGCCGACCGGCTCGACGAAGCGCTCGTGCACGACGTCATCGACGAGAACGGCCGCGCCTTCATCGAGCGGTCGGACATGTTCTTCCTGGCGACAGCGGACGGCGACGGGCGGCCCAACTGCTCCTACAAGGGCGGCGACCCCGGCTTCGTGCGCGTCGTCGACGAGCACACGATCGCCTTTCCGAATTACGACGGCAACGGCATGTACGTGTCCATGGGCAACGTGCTGAAGAACCCGCACGTGGGGCTGCTCTTCATCGATTTCGAGAACCAGTGGCGGATGCGCCTCAACGGCGACGCCAGCATCGACGAGCGCGACCCGCTGATGGACGAGTACCCGGAGGCGCAGTTCATCGTCCGCGTCCGCGCGCGCGAGGTCTTCCCCAACTGCCCGCGCTACATCCACAAGTACCGCCTCGTCGAGCGCTCGACGTTCGTGCCCCGCACGGCGTGCAAGACTCCCGTGCCCGACTGGAAGCGCGGCGACTGGGTCGCCGACGTGCTGCCGGAGCACGACCCGGCACGATCTGCGAGATGAAGAGATACCACTGGCGCAGGTAGGCGCGCGTCTCAGCTCGCAAGACCCGTGTGCATCTCACCGCCGCCCTTCCGGGCAAGCCGCGATCTGTGGGCATCTGCGTGGGAGTGTCGATCGCGTCGCGCAGGCGGCGCCAGCCCGTCGTGGGCCACCAGCACCTATAGCGGCTGCTGCGCCGTCCGGCACGCCACGGCGCGTGCGGGGGCTGTCGCGGCGGTAGGCGGGAGAGGATCGATCGGGCTACACGTGTGCGGACGGGGCGGACAGGTCTGAAGACTTGTCCCTACGGCGGCTACTGGCGTGGTGCCACGGCGGCGGCACGGAGCGCGCGCACGTCGGCGAGGTGCTGGCCCTCGTGCTCGACCATGTGCTCGACCATCTGGCGGATGCTGACGCGGCCGCGCTCGAGGTGCTGGCCGGTGCGCGCCCAGTTCCAGTTGACGAGCGTCGTCAGCAGGAACACGGTCTGCGCGCGCTGCTCTTCGAGCTCGCGCAGCATGTCATCGAGCGGACGGCTGAGGTACGCGTGGTCGCGTGCGTAGGCGTCCTGGTCATACGGCTGGAGGACGGGATCGGTCTGGGTGGACATCATGTAGAGGCGCTTGTGATACACCTCCGCCGCGTCGCGCAGGTGGCCGACGATCTCCTTGATGCACCATGGCGCCGGTCCGCCGGCCCCTGCGGGCGCCGGGCGGTAGAGCGCCTCGGCGTCGCTGATCCCCGCGAGCGCGTCGCGCAGGCCGCCGGGAAACGCGCGCAGCGGCTCGACGAGGTCGAGGTGGCCCGTCGTGCCCGGCTCGTTCCGAGGAAAGATAAAGACGTTCGGGGTCTCGGCTGCCATGGCTGTCTCCCTCAGCGCACCGGCGCAGGCGCAGCGAGCGTCTGCGCGCCGCGTTCGTTGAGCGTCGTCCGGGCGACGACCTCGCCATCGCGCAGGTAGAGGCGAGGGACGCGGGCGCTGATGCCCGCCAGGATCTCCCAGGAGATCGTGTCCGCGAGCGCCGCGAGCTCGTCGGCGTCGATGGCCTCGTCGCCCTGCCGCCCCATGATAACGACCTCATCGTCCGGGGCAACGCCGGCGATGCTGGTGACGTCGACCATGCACATGTCCATCGCGATGCGCCCGACGATCGGCGCGCGCCGGCCGTGCACGAGCACCTGGGCGCGGCCGGAGAGGGCGCGGCGCAGGCCGTCGGCGTAGCCGCACATGACGAGCGCGATCGTGGAAGGCGCGCGCGCTTCCCACGCCCGGCCGTAACCGACCGTGTCGCCGGGCGCGAGGTCGATGACGCGCGCGACGCGGCTCTTCAGTGCGAGCGCAGGACGCAGCTCAGTACCGTCGCCGCAGCCAGGCGCCGGATGATAGCCGTAGATGCCGATGCCTGCGCGCACGATGTCGAGCGCCATCTCCGGCGACGCGAGGACGCCGGCTGTCGGCGAGCAGTGGCGCAGAGGGATCCAGGGGAGCCGCCGCGATGCTTCGAGCAGCAGCTCGTACTGACGCCGGGTGAAGGTCTGGTCGCCCTCCTCCGCCGCCGCGAAGTGCGTGTAGAGCCCCTCGACCTCGATGCCAGGCAGGGCGCGGACGCTCTCGGCGAAGGCGACCAGCTCATCGAGCGGCAGACCGGAGCGGTTGAGGCCGCTCTCCAGCTCGACGTGGACCTTCTGCGTCACGCCGCGCTGTGTCGCGAACCGCGACAGCGCGAGCGCGGCCTGCATCGAGCAGAGGGTGGGCGTGAGCCGCTGGCCGACGATCGTCTCGGCCTCGGACGCGGGCGAGACGCCGAGGATGAGCACGGGCGCATCGACGCCGGCGCGGCGTAGCTCTTCGCCTTCGTCCGCGCAGACGACGCAGAGGCCGGCGGCGCCCGCTTCGAGGGCGGCGCTGGCCACGGCGGCGGCGCCGTGGCCGTAGGCGTTCGCCTTGACGACCGCGTAGAGGCGGGCCGGCGCGGCCAGCGCCGCGAGGGTGCGGACGTTGTGCGCCAGGGCGTCGAGGTCGATCTCCGCCCACACCGGGCGTCCGTGCCAGCGGGCGGCGTCCATGCAGCCTAGGATACGTGACGGGGCGGGCGCCGGAAACCGCCGCACGCCGGCACCGCGCCGGGATGAATTACGGGACGAGGGCCCAGGCGTTGGGGAGGCGGTAGGTGAAGGTGCTGCTGGTCATCCGCTCGCCATCGAAGATGCGGCCGCGGCCGGTCCGGGTGATCTCCTTGTAGCCGTTCTGGAGCTGGATGATCCGGCGGTCGAGCAGGTTGATGACGACGGCGCCGGCCTTGACGGGGCGCAGGCTGGCCTCGCGGGTGACCTCATCGACGACGCGGAAGAGCGGGGACTCCTCGGGGCGGGCGTATTGGAGCGCGCTGTGGATCGCCTCATAGCTGCCGGTGGTGTTTCGCTCATCGAATATGACGAGGCCGTTGGCGACGCGTTCGCGCAGGCCGCGATAGTAGGGTTCGGTGCGTTCGAGCAGCTCATCGAGGTCGCGGGGGTCGGTGGCGCAGGCCTTGAGCAGCGCCGGCAGCGCCTCGCCGTGGGCGACGAAGCTAACGCCGCCCGAGCGGTCGATAATCGTCATGCGCATCAGGTTCATGGGGTGTTCACATTGCGATGGGCTGTATGGCGAGAGTACCATTCGGGCCGATCCCTGTCAAAATCGAGGTCGCTACGCGGAACGTTACGCGCTCCACCCGCCGCCCGCGCCGCCTGCTGATCCTCGGGCTTGCCGCGGCAGCGCTCGTGATGGCCGGCGTCGCCTGCAGCGGCTCCAAGCAGGAGCCAGCCAGCGGCGGCACGATGACCGCGGCGAAAGCCACCGCGACGCCTACGCCGGCGCCCGCCGACGTGCGGCTCGCCGCGACGCTGCGTCACGAGGGCGAGTACGAGAAGGCGATCGACATCTACGCCGCCGTCGCGACGAGCGAGGGCGGGCAGGCGCGGCAGGACGCCCTGCTGGCGCAGGCGCAGCTCCTCAGCCGCATGCATCGCTTCGCGGAAGCGCGCGACGTGCTCCAGCAGTGGCTTGCGGGCGCCGGCGCGTCCGCGGACGGTAGCACGGCGCAGTACATGCTGGCTTCCACGCTCGACGACCTGGGCGACCCGCAGGGCGCGCTCGACAACTACGACAGGTACATCGCCGCAGGCGGGCCGGCGTCCGACTTCGCGAAGGTCGAGCGCGCGAAGATGCTGGCCCGGCTCGGCCGCACGCTCGACGCGGAGCAGGCGGCGGAGGTGGTGCTGGCGAGCAGCATCGACAACTCGTTCAAGGCGTCGTTCGCGTTCAGCATCGCCAGCGCGTTCGAGCAGGCGGGCGCCGCCGCGAACGCGCTCGCCTGGTACAACCGGGTGAAGCTGATGCCCGGCGGCGACGTCGCGAGCGCCCTGGCGCGCACGGGCGGCATCAGGAA